>JANOFP010000047.1:0-8793 GCA_031413675.1 Bacteroidota bacterium | reverse complement strand
CCAGGATAATAATCATTACATCGGTAAACTGTGAGAGCAAAATAGCTAACCTGCTTTTTTGTTTTGCTTCCTGCAATGCATTGGCACCATAGTTTTTTAAAAGTTCCGGCACCTCTTCACTTTTCAAACCTGAAGGGGATGTTTTTAATTGACCCAGTGCCTCCTCCGTAGTAATTTGATAGTATTCCTGCATAAAATATGAATAACCTGAAGTTACTCCATTGCCGCGAGCATCAAAACTTAACATGCGGTGTCTGGTAAAAACTTTAGCTTTAATCTAAATTTCAAATATATGAACTGGCCATTCCTGATTCTTTTTGGTTTAGCAGCCATCGCATTAATTGTTTTTTTAGTGAAGCGCAACCAAAAAGATGAAAAAAAATTTGAAAAGCAATTGAATGAAGATTTCCGTAAATCAAAAGATGAGGAAGGTGATGCATCAGCTGAAGATGCAATGAAGTAAGCCAGTCCTGCATTTATCCAATAAATGAAACAGATTACACTAAACTTCATTTTCTAATTTTTTGCCCTGCTCGAAATCACTTATATTTTGCAGGGTTACCAATGCTATTTGTGTCAATGCTTCGTCCGTTAAAAAACCCTGGTGAGAAGTAATAAGCACATTGGGAAAACTCAGTAACCTCATGATCACATCATCTTCAATAATATTTTCACTCAAGTCATGGAAAAATAATTTTTCTTCCTGCTCATAAACATCAATGCCCAAATAACCAAGCTTCCCTTTTTTAAGCGCTGTAATGGCGGCTTTGGTATCTATCAATGCGCCGCGGCTGGTGTTGATAAGCATGGCACCATTTTTCATGAGGCCTAAGGTTCCCGCATTTACCAGGTGTTTTGTTTTGTCTGTTAACGGGCAGTGAAGCGATAATATATCACTTTGTGCAAGCACATCATTTAGAGGTAAATATTTTACAGCAGAAGCTTCCAGTTCCTTATTAACATCAATATCAAATGCCAGTACTTTGCACCCAAGCCCCTGCATAATGCGGGCAAAACACTGCCCAATTTTTCCTGTTCCAATTATTCCAACTGTTTTATCAAATAAATCAAAACCAGTTAACCGGTCCAATGAAAAATTTCCTTCCCGTACACGGTTATAGGCTTTATGTGTTTTACGGTTAAGTGTCATTATTAATGCAAGTGCATGCTCGGCAACAGCATGAGGCGAATAGGCAGGTACCCGGACAACAGCAATTTTATTTTCTTTCGCCGCAGCAAGGTCCACATTATTAAAACCGGCGCATCGCTGGGCTATAATTTTTATCCCTGAGTCAGCCAGTGTTTTTATAACCGCTGCATTTATCTGATCGTTTACAAAAGCACAGATCGCATTACAATTACTTGCAAGGTTCACGGTTCGCTCATTCAACTGAGCTTCAAAAAATATGATTTCATGATTTTTATTATGCAGTTCGAAATATTCTTTATCGTAAGGTTGTGTGGAAAAAAAAGCTATTTTCATAATGTGAATCAGGTATTCTTTACAAATAAAAAGGTGGTGAACTAAAACGATTTAGCTGGCAATAATTTTGTTGCAGCCTCCAAATCTTTTTCAAATATTTTCAACTCTACCCCACCTACAGGATCCAGCCCCATTACATTTTCATTTTGTAAAAAAGATTCAATTCCATTTTCATTCAGTTTATCCTGGGCCAATGTGGCTTCCAGCATATCATTAAAAGTATAAAGGACGATTGTTTTATCTTCTATCATAAAAATTGTTTGAGTTGGTAAGCAAATTTATCTTGGCCTCAGCACCAGCATTATTTCCCGGTTTTTCTTTAATAGCAATTGATTTTCCCTCACTTCATAACGGTTAATGCCACTCAGCGTGGAAAGAAAAACAGTTTCAAATTCAATGTCACTGCAGCTCATTTTAGTGCTAATTACTTCACCGAAATGAATTTCTTTTTTATCAATGGTATAATTGCCGTTGATTTGATTGCAGCCACCATTACCGCTGAATCTTTTATCAGCCACTTCAAAATTCAGAAAAGCATCGCGGCGGCTTTCACTTTGTTGTACCGGCACACCTTTCATTTCCACTACAACCCAGCGCTGATTACCCCAACTTGAATCCGGTGAGAGTTTAGGGCTGCAATGCATACTGATAAGTGTGATTAATACAATAGATAAGAATTTCATTTTATTTAATTTATTTAAATTACCAGGGTTTAAATCCATTGCAAATAAAATAATGCCAGTACTGATTTATCGTGGCACATGAATATTTTTTTACAGGATTTTAAAAAAAAATCTGTGTACGAGGGCTTTGTAAAATTAAGGCTTCATTACACAGCAGGTTTTACACTTATCCTGAAAAAACTTACACAATTAACAGTCTTAATAAAAAGTTGAACTACTGCCAGTTTGGAAAGTAGCCGGAGGACTTTATACTATTTTTGTTTTTTTTATCGAAAACAAGGAAGGAAGTTATGCTTCAGTTGTTTATTTTTACATCTCATTTAATAAAATACAATTCATGAAAGCAAAACATTTTTTTAGTTTATCTGCCATTCTGATTTTAGGTTATACATCAGGTTGTGCTAACAATACTACATCATCTGGCAATATTACCTATGAGGATACTACAAAACTTCCCCCGGTAGAAACTAAAAAAGCCAATTCAAATTATAAACCTGCATTTAAAGGACAAACAAGAATTGGAGGTATAAAAACAGTAACGCCTTATAAAGTGGAAAAAATTGCTGAAAAATTATCAAACCCATGGGCAGTAATACCACTACCCGATGGAAGGTTACTAATTACTTTAAAAACAGGTTACATGCAAATACATGATGCCAATGGTGCCCTCATAAAAAAGATTATTGGTTTCCCAACTGTCGATGCCGGTGGACAAGGTGGGATGCTGGATGTAGCCCTGGATCCTGAATTTGCAAAAAACAAAATCATCTATTGGTCTTTTTCAGAAAAAAATGGATCGGGTAATCTAATGGCTGTAGCAAAAGGACAGTTGAATGAAGCAGCATCAAAAATTGATAACCCTCTTGTGATTTTTCGTGCTACTCCTGCATTAAACAGTTCTTTACATTTTGGATCCCGATTAGTTTTTGATAAAGACGGAAACCTGTTTGTAAGTACAGGCGAAAGATCAATTCTTGAAGGCAGGGCACAGGCACAATTACTACAGTCAGGATTGGGAAAAATTTTTAAAATAACTAAAGATGGAAAACCGGCACCGGGCAATCCCTTTATAAATAAGAAGGACGCTATGCCAGAAATATATGCATATGGCATACGTAATGCACAAAGCCTGGATATAAATCCAGCAACGGGTGAATTATGGGAAGCTGAATTTGGTCCACGGGGTGGTGATGAACTTAATATTATCAAATCAGGAAAAAATTATGGTTGGCCAGTTATTACTTATGGAATAGAATATGGCGGATCTGTAGTCGGAGATGCTATTCAACAGAAAGAAGGTTTAGAACAACCGGTATATTACTGGGATCCAACAATTTCGCCAGGTGGTATGGTTTTTTATAAAGGCAATGCAATTCCCGAATGGAAAAATAATCTTTTCATTGGTGGACTCAGTGGATCGCATATTGCACGGTTGGTAATTGTAAAAAACAAAGTGGTAGGTGAAGAAAGATTATTGGCCGATAAAAAAGAACGATTTCGCGATGTAGCTTATAATTCTGGCATGCTATATACTGTTACTGATTCCGGAAACCTTTACCGGATTAGTAAGAATTAAAATTAAGATTATAAGTTAGACTATGCCAGAGGTGAATAAATGTAAATCTGGTTTACTTTATTTTTATTTTATTAGATAACCTTTAAACTTTCTGAATATCCCTAATAGATAAGTCCACGAAGAATCACAAAGTATTATCCAACTATTGAAAACATTTACATTTGTAGATAACGATGTTGCGAAAAATATTTATTTGTTTACTTCTGATTGTTGCCATAAAGCTTCCGGCGCAACTCTGCACCTTACCTGGACAAACACCAGCTTCTGCATTTCCTATTTGTGGGAATGGTACTTTTTTTCAACCAAACCTTGATGCCTGTAGAAATAATTCAATCTATGTACCAGGCTGTACCGATCAGCGTACAAGTTATGGAGATAATAATCCTTTTTATTATAAATTCTCCTGCTTTACTTCAGGCAGTTTTGCATTTACAATTACACCTGTAAATTTAAATGATGATTATAACTGGCAACTGTTTGACATTACGAATCATAATCCCAATGAGCTCTATAGAAATAAAACTTTAATTATTTCTGGCAACTGGTCCGGTAGCCCCGGGCCTACCGGAGCATCTGCAACCGGAGTAAACTTTATTCAATGCCGATCAGATCCTTTTGTTGAACAAAAGCCCACGTTTGCTTCTATGCCTCTACTACAAGCGGGACATGATTATATATTATTAGTCGGGCATTCAGAAAACATTCTGAGTGGTTATTCGCTTTCTGTCGGAGGAGGTACTGCCGATATTACCAATACGGCAACACAGCAAATAAAAACAAATGTCGCGGCTTGTGATAATAAACAGATTATCCTTTTATTCAATAAGAAAATCAGGTGCAACAGCATCGCAACCGATGGTTCCGATTTTAATTTAAACACGGCTGGTACAAATATTATAAGTGCTGTTGGCATTAACTGCAACAATAGTTTTGATACAGATTCGGTAGTAGTAACATTTAATAACTCTTTACCGGTTGGGCCGTATACATTGTTCATAAAAACAGGTACCGATGGAAATACACTACTTGATAATTGTAATAACTCTATAAATAACAATACACCGGTTTCTTTTCAAATTTTTCCATTTGCTATATTAGATAGCATTATACCCGCCTATTGCAGACCGGATCATCTAAGCTTATTATTCAAAAAAAATATCCGTTGCAATTCAGTTGCCACCGATGGAAGTGATTTTTTAATTACAGGTCCAGGACCCGTAATAATTACAAATACAATTACTGTGTGCAATAACAATGCACCTACAAGCCGTGTAGAAATAAATTTGCAACAACCCATTATTACGCCTGGTATTTACACATTAACACTTAAACCCGGAACGGATGGAAATACGATTATTGATGAATGCAATGAAATCACCCCTGCAGGTGAAACTATCAACTTTACAATAAAAGATACAGTCAATGCAGATTTTACAATTACAATAAAAGAAGGATGCGTCGCAGATACTGTTTTATTTTTTAATGAAGGTAAAATTGGAATAAACAGTTGGTATTGGTCGTTAGATAACAATATCAGTTTCCAGCCAAACCCGTCCATTCTATATTCATCCGGTGGTTTTAAGTTAGCAGAATTAATAGTGAGTAATGGATTATGCAGCGACACGGTACAAAATATTTTCAGACTGAATCAAAAATTATCAGTTGATTTTATTGCTCAGGCAACAATCTGCCCGGGTGAAGCTGTAAATTTTACGGATAACAGCAGCAATGCAGTTAACTGGTTTTGGGATTTTGCAAATGGCAATACAAGCAATCTGAAAAATCCACCGACACAACAATATCCAAATACCGGTTTTGAAAAAAATTATCCGGTACTCCTTACCATACAGAAAGGAAATTGTACCGCATCAATAAATAAAATAATAACTGTAAAAGCCGGTTGCTTTATAGCCGTACCTTCTGCCTTTACTCCCAATGGCGATGGACTTAATGATTTTTTAGAACCGTTAAATGTAACTGGTTTTAACAACATGGAGTTTACAGTTTATAATCGTTTTGGACAACCTGTTTTTAAGTCAGCGGGAATAAATAGTAAATGGAATGGCACAATCAATAGTGTAAAACAACCTGCCGGTGTTTATATCTGGTTATTAAAATATACCGACCCCATTTCTAGAAAAAATATTTTACAAAAAGGCAGTTCCGTACTTATCAGGTAATGATGTTTACAGTTTTATTCTTTAATTACCGAATACCACAAACAGTTTTAGTATCCCTTTCACTTGACGACACAAAATTCAGCAGAGATTATGAAGATTCTAACAAATTTGCTTCATAACTTGCAGTATAAAGATGGCGAAAAAAAAGATTGGTTATTAAAATAATGAACTATGAATAAAGGAATTTTGTTTTTACTACTCTTAATTACTTTTAATTCAAATGCACAATCGCTTAAAGATTTGCTCTATAGCGGAAAACTGAAATCTGATACGGGAACGTTAGTCAAAAAAACGGATGATCTGAATTCAAAAATTGATACCAGTAAAAAGAAACCGGTTGAACCCCAAAAAGTGAATTTGTCTGGTGCAGCTAAAGATTCTTCGATAAATAAAATAACGGGGCAAAATAATGCTGCAATAACTACTCCTGTTGAAGTCAAGGATAATAACGCTGTTACGAAAGACAATAATAAGATTTGGAAAGAATTTATGGATTCGATGATCGTTACTTTTAAAGAAGAAGTATTGAGTTCAAAAAAAATTAAGAGTGGAACTTATTATGTATTGGTTGACTATGAGATTGGCCCCGAAGGGCAGGTTACGATCAATAATATTTACCCTTCTCCGGAAAATTCACACCTTGAACAGGAAGTGAAAAAGCGATTGATACTTACTGCACCACAATTAAATCCTGTACTATCAAGCACAGGTAAACCCAGGAAGGTGATTAAAAAATATAATTTTACTTTGACCAAGTCGTAGTTTTTATACAACTTACCAATTCAAAGATTTCGTTTAATTTGATTTAAACACTTTTACATAATCCACATACATACTACCCGTTACAATTTGTAAGGGATCGAAATTTGTAAAAAAATTTCCTCCTACTGCCAGGTTCAGCACTACCCGTTCTGTTTTACCAAAGAGATTTGGGACATAACTTCCAGTTTTGGTTTCAATTATATTTCCATCAAAGATTGATGTAAGACTATTTTGTGACCAGATCATTTCATATACATGATAACAATCGGTAAGACTAACAGTAGAAGTAATAAAACCAACCTGATTTTTTACAAGATTTCTACCAGTGGTTCTGCCATAAAAATAATTCGTTTGATATTTAAAAGGTTCCTGCCCTTTTGCTTCGAGAAAATCAATTTCTCCCTGTTTAGGCCACGGATCTCCGTAACTCCAGTATGCAGGCCACATGCCATAACCTGCTGGAAGTTTTATTCGGGCTACGATACGAATTTTAGGCGTTGCCGAAGATGCTGATATATTAGTTTTACATTCTATCCGGCCTGAAGTATAACTAAAAGTCTTTGGCGTGGCATCAAATGGAGTAGTAGCACCTGTTATCGTTTCCTTTTTTGCTGTGATAACAAGATTGCCGCTGACTATTTGCAGATTACCTGCCTGGTAAAATTGTAATTCATTATTGAAAGCTCCACCCGTCCATATATTCCATTTACTAAAATCCGTATTAAAATCATCTTCAAATATTTTTGTATATCCAGCGGTCGTTACTGCCGTTTCATTGAAGGTATAATCGCAGATACCTGTTGCATTGATATTAATATTCACCTCACCCGGAACACTCTTTGCCGCAACATTGTCCTCGCCTGATTGTGGTGCTATTTTTTTATATTGTTTTTTGCAGGCAGCCAGTGTGAGCATCCAAATAAAGCATACAACAAGGAAAGGACTTATAAAGTATGATGATTTCATAAAAAAAATATTTGATTGAGAGAATTTTATTTTAAATATAAACTATGAATCGGGTTATTAAAAATATTTTATAGTGACAATATTTATTTACTACTTCCAAACAGCCCCTACACCGGCATCCCATAATTTTTTATTTAATGCCGGAATATTTTTATCCAGCATTTCCACTCCCCTGCTTTTAAGTATTACCCATTCAGCATTTAGTTCTTTCATTCTATCTAGTGAAGGTTGGTTTACGTTAGCTATATCGCTTTCAGTTTGATTAATAAGAAATAAATAGTTAGCAGTAAATTTTGCCGGAAAATTATCTGCATCATCATACACTTTTGTTTTGCGCTGTATCATGTCCTCATCCCATGCTTTCATTTTTTTTACCAATGCTATGCCTTCAGTTTTCAAAACTGCATATTTATCTTCAGTCAATGATGTAAGTAATGATTCCAACTGCTCCCTTTTTGCATTCAGGTTATTTACCATCTTATGCATCATAGTCAGTTCTTTTTCCATACTGCTCATTATATTATTATATTCTTTATAAGTAGCCGCATCGGTTGGATATAATGGATTCACCAGAATTTCTGCTTCTGTTGAAAGTTTTTTCTCTCCCATCATTAATGTAACTGTGTATTTACCGGGAATTGCTTTATGACCTGTATAGCTGCTCTCAATATAAACATCCGGTACACCGGGCATGGTTGAATAACGCATGTTCCAAACAAAACGGTTCAGTCCTTTTTCTTTTGATAATACAGGTTCAGCTGGCGGCCCTCCATCATATTTTTTATACGTGCTGTCTTTTTTTGATCTGAAAGTGTTTACAATATTTCCTGCTGCATCTTTTATTTCCATAGTCAGTTGATCCGTTTCTTTTATTTCAGGTAGTTGGTAAAAAATTACAACGCCGGTTGATGGATTTATACCACGGGCTGTATGCAACCCGGTAAAACTTAAATCAGTTTTATCCAATTCACTCGAACCATTTATTAAATAGGAAGATGCAGGTTTAAAAATTAAAAACTCATCTGATTCTTTTTTATACTGACGAATCAAACTTAAATCATCGACTGAAGATAAATATGCAGTTTTGAAAACTGAAGGCATAGCATTGGTAAAAAAAATGAAAGCATGGGATGAGGACATGAT
>JANOFP010000046.1:0-8879 GCA_031413675.1 Bacteroidota bacterium | reverse complement strand
GCCTTCCACCATGGGTACAAAAGAAAAATGATCAAACACTTCTTCTTTGATTGCACCATTATCCTGTTTTGTTAACCGCATCATCGTTTGTAAATTACCTGCGCACAATGGTATCACCATCATACCGCCGGGTTTTAATTGTTGAATCAATTTTTGAGGAATCTCCGGTGCTGCTGCGGTAATTATTATTTTATCAAAGGGTGCGTAAGTTGGCAAGCCTTCATACCCATCACCATAAAAAAATTTAATGTTCGGATATTTTTTTAAGTAGGCAAATTGTTTATTCGCATCAAATAATTTTTTTTGCCGTTCAATGGTGTAAACCTGTGCGCCGATTTCTGCCAATACCACGGCCTGGTAGGCACTGCCGGTTCCAATCTCCAGAATTTTTTCAAACTTTTTTACTTCCAGCAATTGTGTTTGGTAAGCAACCGTATAAGGTTGCGAAATAGTTTGACCCTCGCCAATTGGAAAAGCTTTGTCTTCATACGCTTTTTCATCAAAAGCAGAATCGAGAAAAAAGTGTCGGGAAATTGTATTGATTGCATTCAACACATCTTCATCTGTTATTCCTTTGCTGCGGATTCCATCAACCAGTTTTTTTCGTAATCCTTTATGCCGGTAAGTATCTTCGGTGGGTCTCATATGTTGGATGCAAGATAAGCTAAGAGGATAATTTATTTTCTCTTTTCGGAATAAAGAACAATGTTTGATCCAACGATTGATTTGTTTACTGTAGCAATTATCAATTCAAATAGTTCCATGATAAGTGAATAGTTATTTGCAGGAGCAATTATTACAATGACCGGAATAGGATACGTTAGAAAATTTTGCTGAAAAGAAAGATTATTATCCAGCGTTACCAGATGTGTAAAATCATTTTCAATCATCAACTGTAAAAGCTCCCCATTGCTTTTTGACTTCCATTTCATATCCGTAACTGTAAAGGTTTCAATTTTCCTGTCAAGAAACCGAAACTTTAATTTTACCGGAAGATTTTCATCATGCAGTAATTTCATTTAGTTTCTCCCAATTGGATGATTGAAATAAAATTGCAGCAGATTCCAAAACAGCTTCAGCTTGTTCTTTTGAAACTCCGGGAAAATCATCAAGAAATTCATGAAGATTTACACCTTGCTCAAGATGCCAGAATAATGATTCCACAGGTACCCGTGTACCTTTAAATACGGGTTTGCCAAACTGTACATCCGGTGAAACGGTTATATAATTATGGAGATTCATGTACTAAAATTACAAAAATGATTTTCAAATTTCGAAATAAGTTTTCAGTAGTGTATTTAAAGAAATCATAGTTTTAATGAAATTATTAATTTGAAATATTTAATTGTCCTGCTTTCGCTGGCACTTTCAGCTTGTAATAAAAAAAATAAAATCAATACAACCTGGGAAGTATATGGCGGCAGCAAAGCCGGTGGTCATTATTCTTCATTGAACCAAATTGACACGAATAACGTTTCCCATTTGCAAGTAGCATGGGAATATCATACCGGTGATGCGGATACGGCAAAGTTTTCCCAGATACAATGCAACCCGATTATTGTTAATGGTATTCTGTATGCTACATCACCTACATTAAAATTATTTGCACTGGATGCTGCTACCGGAAAACAGCTTTGGAATTTTGATCCGGATTCAGTAAATCGCAATACTTTATTTTATCATTTTATTTTAAATAATAACCGCGGTGTTACATACTGGAGTGATGGTGATGATAAAAGAATTTTATATACCGCCGGTTCTGTTTTATATGCGATTTCTGCGAAGGATGGTAAATTGATTTCTTCATTCGGCAATAACGGCAAAGTTGATTTACATGAAAATTTAGGAAGAGATGTTTCTCAATTGTATGTAGCCGCTACAAGCCCGGGTATTATTTATAAAGATTTATTCATACTCGGTTCAAGAGTGGATGAAGGAGCAGCAGCGGCACCGGGGCATATCCGTGCATTTGATGTACGGACAGGAAAATTGAAATGGATTTTTCATACTATACCACAACCCGGCGAATTTGGTTATGACACCTGGGAAGATTCAATAGCTTATAAACATATCGGCGGTGCAAACAGCTGGGCTGGTTTTACAATGGATGAAGAAAAGGGAATTTTATTTGCGCCTACAGGCTCTGCTTCATTTGATTTTTATGGTGGTAAAAGAAAAGGACAAAATCTTTTTGCAAACAGTTTGCTAGCAATTGATGCGGCTACGGGTAAACGTATCTGGCATTTTCAATTTGTACATCATGATGTTTGGGATAAAGATGTGCCAACAGCACCGGTATTGGTTAGTATAAAAAAAGAAGGTAAGATTATAGAAGCCGTTGCTCAAACTACCAAGAATGGAATGGTCTATGTGTTTGAAAGAACAACCGGTAAACCCGTTTATGAAATAAATGAAGTGACGGTTGATGCAAATACTGAAGTGCCGGGAGAAAAATTATGGCCAACTCAACCAATCCCAACTTTTATCAAACCCTTTGTACGGCAAACTTTCACTGCTGCAGATCTTAATCCATATTTACCCGATACAACTCTTGCAAAATTAAAAAAAGATTTAGCCGGATATAATTATGGAAAAATGTATCAGCCACCGTCCTTTAAAACAATGGTTGTGCTGCCCGGTTATGATGGTGGTGCAGAATGGGGTGGCCCCGGCTATGATCCGGAAACCGGGTTACTCTATGTAAATGCAAACGAAATGGGATGGTTACTTACGATGCGTGAAAATAAAGCTGAGCCCACTAAAAAAGAAAACTACTTGCAGGCAGGCTTACGATTATATCAACGACATTGTTTGAACTGTCATGGTGTAGAAAGAGGTGGTAGCGGAAATAATCCTTCATTAATTAATATCAATTTAAAATATACTGAAACGGCTTTGAGTGGATTATTAAAAACCGGCAGAAGAATGATGCCTTCGTTCAATCATCTTGCCGAAGAAGAAAGAAAAGCAATTAGTGCTTTTGTACTTGAAAATAAAAAGGAACAACAAAAACCATTTGTAATGGCACCAAGAACTGTTGACAGTTTTTATAACCTTAAATATGGAATGACGGGTTATCATAAATTTTTAAGTCCCGAAGGTTATCCTGCTATTGCCCCACCCTGGGGAACTTTAACAGCTATTAATTTAAACACAGGAGAATTTGTTTGGAAAAATGTATTAGGAGAGTATCCTGAATTAAAAGCAAAAGGTATTCCTGCAACCGGAACTGAAAATTACGGTGGACCGGTTGTAACAGCAGGCGGTTTATTATTTATAGCTGCCGCAAGCGATGGAATATTTCGGGCATATAATAAATACAATGGAAAATTAGTTTGGCAATATCAATTGCCGGCTCCGGGTTTTGCAACACCATCGGTATATGAAGTAAACGGAAAGCAATATTTAGTAATTGCCTGTGGTGGTGGAAAATTAAATACTAAAAGTGGTAATAGTTATGTTGCATTCGCATTGCCCGATAAAAAATAATTATTGAATAGCGGTTATCCATTTTGCACCATTCCATTCCAAATCCATTCTTAACGTATCCGTAAATTTTTCATCGGGTAATGGTTCTGCTAATGGCGGATGTTTGCGGGTGCCACTTACAAGACTGGTGGTATTGAAAACATTTTTTCGTTCAGCATCTTTTAGTATACGAAGTACGGTTACTCCTTCTACATCCCATCGTACTGCACCATCGCCCTGGCTTTGCTGCATATACCAGAGATTTACAAGATTCTTTACTTCGTCATCTTTGGGTGACTGCACAGAACAGGAAATAAGAAATACAGAAACTGAGAAGATGAAAAATTTTTTTGTCACAGCAACGGTTTAATATTCAAATCATTTTTTCGTTCTGCTAAAAAAATTGCAATAAGCACCGTTATTAATACTACGCTGAATTCAATGCCACCTGCAGTTGCGCCAACAGTAAACCAGCCGTTGGGCAAATGAACAAGAAAAATTCCGGTAAGCAGTATAATAATTTCTATTACACAAAATATTTTTACAGCAAATCTGAAAAACATGGAGAAACCACCAATTAATTCAAATATCGTTACAGCCCAGGCAAGATAAAGCCCAGCGGGAAATCCATTGCTTTCAATAAACTCGCCAAACCCCGGAACAGACTGCTCATACAATCTTGAGCAGGCATGCAAAATAAAAATAATTCCCATCAGCATTCTCAGAATGCCAATGGAAGTTGAAGGCTGAAGGAGTTGAGCTGGTTTCATATTTTATAGATTCAAATCATTAATAATTCTTTTTATCTTCTCATCCAATTCACCGCTTACTTTATCAAACTTATCAGCACTTTCCAAATTACCATTCACACTAAAATAAAATTTAATTTTCGGTTCGGTACCACTTGGTCTTGCACTTATTTTGCTGCCATCAGTTAAAATAAACTGAAGCACATTACTTTTTGGTAAATCAATTTTCCATTCTGTTCCTTTCAATAAATTTTTCCCAACCTGCATTTCATAATCTAATAATTGCTCTACATCAGCTCCATTTATTTTTTTCGGTGGGTTGTTCCGGTACCCTTCCATCATTGCCGCTATCTGTTGCTGACCATCCATTCCTTTTTTTGTAATCGAAATTAAATGTTCTTTATAAAATCCGGATTGCACATACAGGTCAATCATTTTTTGATACAGGCTTCTGCCTTTTTCCTTTTCATACGCTGCCATTTCACATAGCATTGCCACAGCACTTACTGCATCTTTATCCCGGATCTGATCACCGATCATCAATCCAAAACTTTCTTCGCCACCCACTACATAATTTTCTTTGCCTTCTTTCTCCCGTATCATTTCCGCTATCCATTTAAAACCGGTAAGCACATTGTAGCAGGCTATTCCGTTGTGCGCAGCAATAGCATCTATCATTTCAGTTGTAACAATCGTTTTAATCACCATATCATTCGGCTTCGCAATTCCTTTTGCTTTTCTGGCTTCAATGATATAATTAAATGCAAGCACGGCTGTTTGATTGCCATTCATCAGCACCCAGTTACCGGTATTATCTTTTACACCAATTCCCACACGGTCAGCATCGGGATCGGTACCCAATAAAATATCCGCATCTATTTCTTTTGCTTTTTTCAAACCAATACTCATTGCTTCACTCTCTTCAGGATTTGGATAAACAACGGTAGGAAAATTTCCATCCGGAATTTTCTGTTCGTCAACAATTGTTACGTTGGTAAAACCGAAACGTTTTAAAACTTCCGGCACCAATACAATTCCTGTTCCATGTATAGATGTAAAAACAATTTTTAAATCATGCTGCTTTGCTATTATATCCGGGTAAATACTTAATCCTTTTACCATCGTCATATAAGCATCATCCAGTTCTTTTCCAATCAAACTGATATTTGCTTCGCCACCACTCCATTTTACATCGTCCACCGATAAAATTTTATCTACTTCTTTAATCACATTTTTATCATGTGGAGGTACTAACTGCGATCCATCATCCCAATACGCTTTGTATCCATTAAATTCTTTGGGGTTATGCGATGCGGTACAAACAACGCCGCCTTTACATTTTAAATAACGGATAGCAAACGATAATTCCGGCGTTGGCCTCAAGGCTTCAAACAAAAAAACTTTTATACCATTCGCTGCAAAAACATTGGCAACAGTTTCAGCAAAAAACCGGCTGTTATTCCGGCTGTCATGTGCAATGGCAACCCGTACTTCTTCATTCGCAAAACATAATTTTAAATAATTTGCATAACCTTGCGTAGCCATACCGATGGTATATTTATTCATGCGGTTGGTACCCACACCCATTATACCCCGTAAGCCACCCGTTCCAAACTCAAGATTTTTATAAAACGCATCTGCCAGATCTTTTTCGTTCTCATTCTGCAGCCGTTTAATTTCATTCTTTGTTGCCGCATCAAAATTTCCGGTGAGCCAATTATTAACTTTCAATTGAATAGCTGAATCCATATTTTTTTATTTAAAAATGTAAGTTATTGAATTTTGGCTAATTCTTATTTTGAGGTGCTAAGAAAATATTTGAACCACAATAGGAACATAAGGCACATAAAAATACAAACATAGATTTGTTTTGTTTTCTATGTGAAACCCTATGTTTCTAAGTGCCTATTGTGGTTCAAAACTGGTTAACAGAATTTTAGTGTACAATTCTTAATCAGCGGTCGATAGCACCTCAAAAAAAGAATTAGCTTGAATTTTCCCATTCAATCTGAAATGACTTCCAAATCGTATTTTTGTTTTTATGAACCCAGCACCCTTGCAAAAATCACCGTCCCTTACGTCGCATGCTGACGCTTTTGGTCAGCATCCTGACATTTGTCGTCAGGACACTTGTACGGGAGTAACTTTATTCAGCAAAATCCGAACATATCTTCTCATATCAAGTTTATTCAGTTCGTTATTTTGTTATTCGCAGGACTCTACAAATAAAGAAAGGCTGGCAGGTCAGATTCCTGAAATAAAAATATCAGACAGTACTACGTTAATCAAAACACTTACTCCCTTACAAATAAAAAAACGAACCCGACTCGTTATCGCCGGCAATATTATTGGTTATGGCGCTGCAATGGTTGGGTTCTATTCTGCCTGGTATAAAAATTATCCACAATCAAAATTTCATGCATTCAACGATTTTCCGGAATGGAAACAAATGGATAAAGCCGGGCATTTATATGGATCCTATATAGAAAGCCGGGGTAGTATGGAACTCTGGCGTTGGACTGGCATTGAACGTAAAAAGAGAATTTGGATTGGCGGAATGAGTGGTGCATTTTATCAAACCGCTATTGAAACACTCGATGGCTTTAGTGAAAAATGGGGATGGAGCTGGGCAGACTTTGCAACGAATATTCTAGGCAGTGGCCTATTAGTGGCGCAGGAACTTGCCTGGGATGATCAACGCATCAAACTAAAATTTTCTTTTCATAAAAAACGCTATAACGATCCTTCATTAAATCAACGCACCAATATTTTATTTGGAGAAAACGCAACAGAGAGTTTTATAAAAGATTATAACGGGCAAACGTACTGGGCATCTGTAAATTTGAAACCCTTTTTTCCAAAATTAAATTTACCACCCTGGTTAAGCTTATCAGTGGGTTACGGAGCCGAAGGTCTTTTTGGGGGAACGGAAAATATTGCTAAAGATGAAGCGGGAAATATTATTTTTGATCGCAGGGATGTAAAGCGTCATCGTCAGTGGTATCTTGCTCCGGATATTGATTTAAGTAAAATAAGGACAAAAAGTAAAGCATTGAAATTCTTACTTACCTTTCTTAGCTCATTTAAATTTCCTGCACCAACACTGGAATTAAATTCACATGGCAAACCGAAACTTTATTTGTTGTATTTTTAAAAAAAATTCCGCATGAAGAAAATATTGAACATTGTATTTTTCCCTTTTCTCTTATTGACGGGCAGCTGTAGTAATAAAGACAATAATAGCACACCTGGCGATACGGCTGCAGTAATTACGATAACAGCTCCTGCTGCAAATTCCCGGTATACAAATGCCAGTACATTACAAATAAGAGGAAGTATAAATGACCAGGATGTTTTAAAAAATGCAAAAGTTGAATTAAAAAATAAAACCAGTGGTGCTGTATTGTTTAGCCAGACAAGTATAACCGGAAATTTATCACTTTATAATTTTAACTGGTCATGGCCAGTAACCGGAATAACAGTAGCATTTATTGGGACGGTAAAAATTACTTCTACGGATCAGTATAATTATACAACTTCAAAAGAAGTTGATATTTTTATAGACCCTTAAATGAATTACTGAAGATAGGCTCCGAGTATTTCATGGTTATTTACTTCCAGGTAAATATGCTCCTGCAAAGTGGAAGAGATAGAAAGTCCGACATAATCAACAGCAATCGGAAATTGTTTATGACTTCTTTCCACCATGATTAACGTTTGAATTTTTTTAGGATGAAATTCAAGAAATGGCTTCAATGCATACAACATCGTTCTGCCACTATTGGCTACATCATCAATTAGAATTACCACTTTATCCTTAAAATCTTTTTTCTCACTCAATAAGACTTTTTCAGGAAGTTTTTTATCTAATGTTATCGAGATTAAATTTGTTTTGATTGCAGACAGTGCTGCAATATTTTTTTGAATACAGGCAGCTACAATCGTACCGCTGCCACGGATACCCGCCAAAATCAGCTCTTTTTCATCCAGGTTGTTTTCAATAATTTCCAAGGCAAGCCTTTTGAGTTTTTTTTCGGCTACTTCTTTTGAAAGGATATACTTTTTTTCACTCATGATTTTCTCAATTATTCAATTAACTGTTCAACAATTTAATCTTTTCAACTAACAAAGCGTAAATTAGCAATTCCAATTTCAATTGCATGCAATTTATACCACAAATTTTATTCATCCTTCTTTCAGCGATTGCTGTATGGTTATTTGCCAAAAAAGCAAAGGAAATCATACGCAACATTTACCTGGGTAAAGATGATTTGAGAAATGACAATCCAACTCAACGCTGGAAAAACCTTTTTCTGCTTGCATTGGGTCAAAAAAAAATGTTTCGAAACCCACTCGTAGCGGTACTCCATTTTTTTGTGTACGCAGGATTTATTATTATCAATATTGAAGTATTGGAAATCGTGTTGGATGGAATTTTTGGAATGCATCGGATGTTTGCTGTACCCCTTGGCGAATTGTATAAATTTTTAATAAATGCTTTTGAAATACTGGCAGCAACTGTATTGATAGCTTGTGTTATCTTTTTAATCCGAAGAAATAGTATAAAACTGAAACGCTTTATCAGCAGCGATCTGAAAGGTTGGCCACGAACGGATGCTAATTATATTTTAATTACAGAAATTGTACTGATGACATTGTTCC
>JANOFP010000045.1:0-13452 GCA_031413675.1 Bacteroidota bacterium | reverse complement strand
CATTAGCATATTTGCAAATTTGCACATTTGCAAATTCAAATATTATGGCAATTCAAAAAAACAGATTAACAAACGAGCAGTACGAACAAAACTTCGCTGACATCCGTCCGCCGTTTGAAAATAAGACAGCGGCGCAGGTGGAAGCCAACCGTTGTTTGTACTGCTCGTTTGTTAATCTGTTATTTTGAATTGCCATAATATTTGAATTTGCAAATGTGCAAATTTGCAAATATGCTAATGAGTTTTCAACGATTGGAAGTTTTCTTCCATTGGCACATTGGCAAATTTGCACATTAGCACATTATAACTCGACCAGTTTTCCATATGTCTCCGGACGACGATCACGGAAGAACTGCCACACATTTCTTACTTCTTCAATCATATCCAGATCAAAATCTGCAACGAGCAATTCATCTTTGTCTTCACTTGCCTGAGCAAAGATTTGTCCTCTTGGATCAACAAAATAACTGCTGCCATAAAATTTTCCTACGTTCCATGGTTTTTCTGTTCCTACCCGATTGATGCAACCCATGAAATATCCATTGGCTGCAGCATGTGCCGGTTGTTCCAGCTTCCATAAATATTGCGAAAGACCGGCAACAGTTGCTGAAGGATTATAAACTATCTCAGCTCCATTTAATCCCAAACATCTTGCACCATCGGGAAAATGACGATCGTAACAGATGTACACACCAACCTTTGCATACTTAGTTTGAAAAACCGGATAACCAAGATTGCCGGGTTTAAAGAAAAACTTTTCCCAGAAACCAGATGTATGTGGAATATGATTCTTGCGGTACTTACCAAGATAAGTTCCATCCGCATCTATTACCGCAGCAGTATTATATAAAACACCTGCCTGTTCTTTTTCATACATGGGAACGATCATTACCATGTTATATTTTTTTGCATACTCCTGCATTCTTTCTACGGTAGGGCCGGGAATTGTTTCAGCACTGGCATACCATTTAGCATCCTGCCCCGGACAGAAATACGGAGTATTAAAAATTTCCTGCAGGCAAAGAATCTGCACTCCTTTTTTTCCGGCTTCTTCAATCAGCGGAATATGTTTCTGTACCATTGCTTCTTTTATTTCTTCAATGGTTCCTTCGCCTTCTGTTTTTGGCAAAGACATTTGGATGAGTCCTGATTTAATAATTCTAGGCATAGTTTGAATTTGTTTTTTTTACCACAGAGAACACAGAGTTTTCACAGAGAACACAAAGACACTCCGTGAACTCTGTGTTCTTCTTTGTGTCCTCTGTGGTTAAATCAGATTACTGACTTTGTTTCGCTTTATAAATTTACCATATCCTTTTTCAATTTTACATTCATTATTATCTATGGCGATTTGTCCCCTCAGTAAAACTGTTTTCACTTTGCCCGTAACTTCCCATCCTTCGTATCCACTGTAATCAACATTCATGTGATGTGTTTTTGCAGACAGGGTATGTTTTTCATTCGGGTCAAAAATCACCATGTCAGCATCGCTGCCAACTGCAATTGTTCCTTTACGTGGAAACATGCCGAATATTTTTGCAGGATTCGTGCATGCCACTTCCACATATTTATTCAATGTGATTTTATTTTTTGCAACGCCTTCACTGAATAATAATTCCATCCTGTTTTCAATTGCCGGGTGACCATTTGGTATTTTTGAAAAATCATCTTTGCCCATTAATTTCTGTTCCCACATAAAAGGACAATGGTCTGTTGCTACTACCTGCACAAGACCTTGATTTATTCCTGCCCATAAAGTTTGCTGGTCTTTCTTTTCTCTCAGTGGCGGACTCATCACCCATTTGGCTCCATCTTCTTTTTCATATAATGATGCATCAAGAATTAAATACTGGATACAGGTTTCTACAAATACTTTCTGGTTTCTTCTTGTTGCATTGCGCACAGCATTTAACGCACCTTCGCAGGTAAGGTGAACAATATAACCCGGACAGCCGGTATAGTTTGCCATATCAGCAAACCGTCCGCTTGCTTCTGCTTCGGTAACTTCTGGTTGAGATAAATAATGATAAAGTGGAGAAAGTTTTCCTTCTTCACGGTGTTTGGCAATTAAAAAATCAATCATATCGCCATTGGTTGCATGTACATTTATAATGCCGCCGTGTTTTTTTACTTCCTGCATCAATCCCACCATCTGCCTGTCATCAATCATCAATGCACCTTTATAGGCCATAAATGTTTTGAAAGAAACGATTCCTTCTTTCTCAATCATTTCCTGTATTTCTTTTTTAGTGTTCTCATTAAAATCTGTAACTGCCATATGAAAACTATAATCACCCACACAATTATTATCGCTTCTTCCTTTCCATTCTTCTAATGCTGAACGCAAACTCTTTCCCTGTGTTTGTAACACAAAATCTATAATCATTGTGGTGCCACCAAATAATGCTGCTCTTGTTCCTGTTTCATAGTTATCACTGGAAAAAGTTCCCATGAATGGCATATCCAAATGCACATGTGGATCAATGCCACCGGGGAAAATCAGTTTGCCCGAAGCATCAATTTCTTTATCAGTTTTTACAGATAAATTTTTGCCGATAGTTTTTACCTGTTCGCCTTCTATAAAAATATCGGCAACATAATCTGCATCAGCCGTAATAATTCTTCCGTTTTTAATCAGCAGCGACATAAGAAGGTTCTTTTATATTTTGTAAATTTATTTTATATGAATGCATCAGCAAGATATAGAGAATGCCACTTACAAAAAATCCCACAAACCATGCATAATTATACAAAAGACTTATCCATTCCGGAAATGCGGTAGCTGAAATTAATTTAATCTGTAATAAAAAACCCGGAACATTCGGAAGGATACCGCATAACAATGCTATAATAGCCATCCTGTTAAAGCCATTATTGAAACTATACTGGCCATTGTGCCTGTACAGTTCATCAACATTCAGATTTTGTTTTCGGATGAAATAATAATCTGCAATCATAATCCCTCCTACAGGCCCCAGTAAACTTGAATAAGCAATCAACCAGGTAAAAATATATCCTGTTGGGTCAGCAATCAGTTTCCATGGAAAAATGGCAATGCCAATAATCCCGGTAATATATCCGCCAACTCTGAAATTAATTTTCTTTGGTGAAAGATTTGCAAAATCATTTGCAGGGCTAACAATATTTGCTGCAATATTTGTTGCCAATGTTGAAATAGCAACGGCAATCATGGCAAACGTGACCATCATTTTATTTTCAAATCTTCCAGCCAACTGAACAGGATCCCAAATTGTACTTCCATAAACAATAGCAGTAGCTGATGTAACGACTACACCAATAAAAGAAAACAAAGTCATAGAAGATGGCAATCCAATTGCCTGTCCCCGTATCTGTGCTTTTTGTGATTTTGCATACCGTGTAAAATCAGGAATGTTTAAGGAAAGTGTTGCCCAAAAACCAACCATGCCAGTGAGTGCCGGAAAAAAATAATTCCAGAAAGTTGCACCTTGCAGTTTTGAAGGTTGTTCCAGTATCGGACCCAATCCATTTGCTGCGCTGATAGCCCAGTATAATAAAGCGAGTGCTGCAACGGGAAGAAAGATGGCTTTGAATACTAAAAGTTTTCTAATGCTTTCAACACCGAGATAAACAATAAACATATTGAATAACCAGAATGCTAAAAAGCAAATCATTGGTATTGCTTGCGGGAATAAAGAATGGCTATCAATCTCCGGCATTCCGGGATTCCATGCACGTACAATATTATATATAGCAGCTCCGCCAATCCATGTTTGAATGCCAAACCATCCGCAGGCAACAATAGCACGAAGCATTGCCGGTATGTTTGCACCCTTTGTTCCAAAACTTGCTCTTGCAAAAACAGGAAACGGTATTCCATATTTTGCTCCTGCATGTCCATTCAGAATCATTGGAATTAAAACAATTGTGTTGCCGAGAAAAATTGTAAGGATAGCCTGCCACCAGTTCATACCACCACCAATCAGGGAACTGGCGAGCATGTAAGTGGGAATGCAAAGACTCATGCTGATCCATAATGCGGCATAGTTCCATGTACCCCAGGTTCTTTTTTCTTGAGGAATGGGAGCAAGGTCTTCGTTGATCAAAGCCCCCCCGCCCCCCAAAGGGGGGATCTCAGAGCCTGATATTTTGGTATTTGCTTTTTCCATCAAACTATTTAAACAGTAAGACTCTTAAAGTCCCCCTTCGGGGGATTTAGGGGGCTGTATGTTCATCAGCTATCGAAATCGCATCACTAATCATTGCCAGCCCTTCATCAATCTGTTCTTTTGTTATACAAAGTGGTGGTGCAATAAATACATAATTCCATCTTACAAAAGTGTACATGCCCAGTTCTTTCAATCTTGCTGCTACTTTATTCATCACCATCATTTCATCGGGCTTTGCATTGAATGGCGCCATGGGTTCTTTGGTAGTTCTGTTTTTTACTAATTCAATACAACCCAGCAAACCCGTATTTCTCCAATCACCGATGGAAGGATGTTTTATTTTCAATTCTTCCATTCTTTGATCAATATATTTTCCCATCGTGGCTGCATTAGTTATCAAGTCTTCATCTTCATAAATTTTTAATACTTCCAGACTTGCAGCCAGGCTTACCGGATGAGCAGAATAAGTAAGCCCCAGCCATAAAACTTTATCATCATAATGTGCAGCAATTTTATCAGATACAATTAAAGCACCAAGCGGCAAATAGCCTGAAGTAATTCCTTTTGCAGTTGCAATCATATCCGGTATCACATCATAATTATCTACCCCAAACCATTTCCCTGTTCTTCCAAACCCACTCATTACTTCATCAGCAATAAGCAGTATTCCATATTTATCACAAATGGCTCTGATCTTTTTTAAATAATCCGGCGGATATTTTATACAACCACTACTTCCGCTTTCACCTTCCATTAAAATCGCGGCAACATTTTCCGGTCCTTCAAACTGAATTACTCTTTCTACATGCTCTGCACATTCGTATTTACAATTTCCAAATATTTGACCAAACGGGCAACGGTAACAATACGGATCTTCAACATGTACTACGTTTGGCATCTGTTGTGAATCGGCAGCAAGTTTTCTCGGATCGCCACCAGCAGTCATAGCCCCATATGATGCTCCATGAAATGCACGGTACTTTGCAATTATTTTATGACGGCCTGTATAAAGTCTTGCAAGTTTGATTGCATTGTCAATGGAAGTAGCGCCGCAAACAGTGAATAAAGTTTTTGTCAAACCCTTTGGTGAAACTGATGCCAGTTTCTTTCCCACTTCACCACGAACTTTGGTAACACAACTTGGTGTTACATAACTTATTTCCTGCATTTGTTTTGCTACGGCTTCAGTCACTCTCTGATTTCCGTGTCCAATATTAACATTCATCAGCCCCGATGAAAAATCGAGATAACGTTTACCATCGTAGTCATATAAATAAACACCTTCACCATATTTAACAGCAATCGGTGCAATTCCTTTTTGCTTGCTCCAGGAAAATAAAGTGTAATCAAGATTGTCCTGGATGATTTCTTTTGCTTCTGAGATAGTTTTTGTACCCATAAATTATTTATTACTAATTTATTTGTTGAGACTAATTCTTTAAATACATTTTGGTCTTGGGTGTAATGATCATTCTTCTTCCCTGACTCGTTTCTATTTTTTCATTTGCCTGTATAGCTGTAATCTTAACAGTTACGTTTACGGGTTCGGTTGCATTATCGTTTGAAAAACAGAAAAACAAATTTCCTTTCCGCGGCTCCATCTTTAAATAATCATTTATTGCTTTTCCTTTTTTAATGTACCGAAATTGTAATCCAGCAGAAAATAAATTGTTGTTATCACCATCCATAATCCAGTAACTGATGTCTTCACCGGTATCCAGTTTTTTAATAACAGCTTCTCTGTTTAAGGCAATAGCCGACATGATTGTATATAAAGGATATTTTTTTATAAACTGACCTGAAGCAGAAAGGACTTCTTTATTTGCATCGTCAAACACCTGCTGACCGGCTTTATCTGTACTGATATAAAAACTCCAGGCAATTGTATTTTCCGGAAGTACAAAACTGAAATTCGCTTTATTACCTGCAGGTGCGATAATTGCATTTACCCGGAGCGTTCTGTCCATAAAATTATTAATTACTGTATCTGTTTTCATAAGAACTTCTTCGTCCTCGGTAATATAGGTTGTGTCACTTACGGTATGCGTGAAAACAGTGCAATTAAAATTTTGTGTTGCTGCACTTGCAGGTATCCGTTGAATTTTATACTTACACATTTTTACGCCAATACCTCCGTTAGTAAATCTGAATTTATAAATTTCTGTTTTCGTTACAGTAAATATTTTGTTGGTTATCTTGTTTATTTTATAATCGATAAACCGAAATGAAGATTCGAGAGAAGTTATTTCTACTTCTTTCAGGTCTTTTCCGTTTGCTTCTTCAAAATTGAAAATCATTTTATCACCTTCTGCAAAGCCGAGAAAAAAAACTTCTTCACCCATCAGGCCAACTTTTAAAGTGGTTTCAGCCACATCAACAGGTGTTTGGGCAAAAAGTTGGTCGCAATAAAAGCTGACCAGCAATTGAATGGTTAAAATAATTTTTCTTTTCATGATTAAAGGTTTACGTTTTAATAAAATTTCTCAACCTCCAATTCATAAGATATTAATCTGTCATTTTTTTTATTTATCAAACGATTGATTTCTTATTTCCGTTATGAGTGAAACGGTGTTAACTCATCCAGTTCACACCCGCTTCCGGATTCCATTTGGTTGTACTCTTCTTCAACTTCGTCCAGAATTCAATCGAACTTTTCCCCGTTATATCTCCCACACCAAATTTACTTTCATTCCATCCACCAAATGAAAAGGGTTCTCTTGGTACAGGTACACCTACATTCACTCCAATCATACCAGCACTTGCATGGTCAATTATGTATCTTGCCATACTTCCATTTTGTGTAAAAACGCTTGCAGCGTTACCATAGGGATTTGCATTTTCAATTGCTAAAGCTTCATCTACGGTATTTGTTCGCATTATCGAAATGACAGGTCCAAAAATTTCTTCTCTTGCCACACTCATTTCCGGTTTTACAAAATCAATTACTGTTGGGCCGACATAGTTTCCATTTTCTTTTCCTTCAACAACTGTATTCCTTCCGTCAACTAAAATTTTTGCACCATCTCTTTCTGCTTCACCAATATATTTCTCAATTCGTTCTTTTGATTCTTTGCTTATAACTGCACCTAAATTTTTACCCGGAATAATTTTTCTGGTTTCTTCACATATTTTGGCAATGATTGCATCTACATTACCAACACCAATCATTGCACTCGCTGCCATACAACGCTGACCGGCACACCCACTCATACTTGCTGCTACATTCTGAGCTGTCATATCAACTTTTGCATCGGGCAATACCATCAAATGATTTTTTGCACCACCCAATGCCAATGCTCTTTTAAAATTTTGTGTTGCCCGTTGATAAACAATTTTTGCAACTTTGGTTGAACCAACAAATGAAACCGCTTCAATACCCGGATGATCGCAGATTGCATTTACAATTTCACTGTCGCCATGTACGATATTAAAAACCCCATCCGGTAAGCCTGCTTCTTTTAAAAGTAGTGCTAATCTTCCTATACTCAACGGAACTTTTTCAGAGGGTTTCATTACCATACAATTTCCCAATGCAATAGCATTGGGTAATGTCCAGTTTGGAACCATTGAAGGAAAATTGAATGGAACTATTGAGGCAACAACGCCAAGGGGTACATGTTCGGTTCTGCATTCCACACCTTTGCTTACTTCCAATATTTCACCGGTTACTAATTGTGGAAGGGAACAGGCAAATTCTGTAAGCTCAACGCATTTTTCTATTTCAGCAACTGACTCGCTATATGTTTTTCCATTTTCTTCACTGCATAATTCAGCGAGTTCTTTCAAATTTTTTTCTAATAAATATTTATACTTAAAAAACACCTGTACTCTTTCTTTAATTGGGGTTTTGCTCCATGCCGGGAATGCAGCTTTTGCAGACTTAACAGCAGCATCCAAATCTTTGGCAGTTGACATCGGCACTTTGGAAAGCAGGTTGCCATCTAAAGGTGAGATAACATCTATTGAACGTACTGATGACGCATCAACAAATTTTCCATCTATATAATTTTGAACAGGAGTATATTTCATGAGTAAGTTTCGGTTTAATTCTATAATTATAACAAATTCAAATTTGTCAATTATAAATATACTTAATTTGCCGGGTAAAAAAGAATACAATCTTAGATTTAATGACACCGGAAAGAAAACATAAACTCACTTCAGTTTTAAATAAAAGGCAGAGCGACATTGCAATCGTTATGGAAAATGTTTTTGATCCGCATAATATTTCTGCCGTTATGCGAACTTGCGATGCTGTGGGAGTACAGGATATTTATATTTTGAATACCAAAATCCCCCGGCATAAGAAATGGGGAGCCAGAAGTTCGTCCAGTGCTGCAAAATGGTTGACGGTGCATCAATATGAAAATGCAACCGATTGTTTTGCTTCATTAAGAAAGCAGTATTCAAAAATTTTAACAACACATCTCAGCAGCGATGCAATCGGTTTGTATGAAATAGATTTTACAAATAGCGTTGCGTTGGTTTTCGGGAATGAGCATAGTGGTGTAAGTGAAGAGATAAGACAATTAGCCGATGGAAATTTTTTAATACCACAATCCGGCATAATTCAATCGTTGAATATCAGCGTGGCCTGTGCTGTAACTTTGTATGAGGCTTACCGGCAGAAAAATCTTGCAGGGCATTACAACCTGCAAAAGCTGGACGACGTCAGGTATAATGAGTTGCTGGGTGAATGGGGATTTAAGGAGGAGGATAATTAAATATTCAATATTCAATGCTCAATATTCAATTTTCAATGAAAAGAATATTTATTATAGTAGTTAGTTTCTTTTTTATTACTTCTTGTTATGCCCAGGAAATAAAAAAAGTGAAGATTCATGAGCTTGAAAAAATTATTGCTGAAACAAAATCACCTTTGATTGTAAATTTCTTTGCTACCTGGTGCAAACCCTGTATTGAAGAGTTGCCTTATTTTCTTCAAGAATTTAATAGTCATAAGAATGACAGCCTTCAGTTGTTGATGGTTAGCCTTGACTTTAAAGATTTTTATCCTCAGAAAATTTTTTCATTTGCAAAAAAGCGAAAAGTCACAGCACCCATTGTTTGGCTTGATGAAACAAATGCAGATGTCTTTTGCCCTAAAATCGACAGTGCCTGGAGCGGGGGGATTCCAGCTTCATTATTTATAAATTCAGCAACAGGGTACAAAAGTTTTTATGAGGGGCAAATAAATCACGAACAACTTAAAGAAAAAATCAAAGCATTACTGAAGTAATTTTTACAATGAGCTTTGTGTTGGAGGTTGATTCTTAATTCAATTACATTTCAGGCGAATTAAATACATAACCTAAACTGTTTCTTCTTTTTCATTTTCTTCTTTTGACTTTGCCAGCAAAAACAAAAAATAAATAGCTGCGACTAAACTTATAAGTGCCAGGATAAAACCTATAACACTTCCATGTTGAATACTTTTGGCGATACTTAAACCAATCAGAGCTATAAATACAAGAATAATAAACCGGTTTAAAACTGTTCGGGAAATCATAAGCTGTGGTTTTTAAATTAAAGGATGTGTGATACAGTTTCTGAAACAGGGATGCAACCCGGAATAATTTCCATACAACATTTTAAAAAAATATCCCGCTGAAAGCGGGACATGATAAATTATACAAAACATTTTTTAGAAGGGGGCAGAAATGGTAGTTAATCGCCAATTCTCTTTATACCACATCCTACAGATCGTGTTTCTTTTTGGGTAACATCTTTGCCCAACAGCATTTCGTCCATTGCAACAATTAAATGTTTCCGTTCTACGTTTGTCGCATTGGCCGGATTATCATCGATAGCTCCATGATAAACTAATTTTCCATTTTTATCAAACAGGTAGCACTCGGGTGTACGATTGGCGCCAAATGCATCAGCCAATTCAGAATTTTTATCTACCGTGTATTTCCATAAATAGTTTTGTTTTTTTGCATACTCTTTCATTTCATCAAATGAATCACCGCCACTCCGGGCACCTTCATTCGAGTTAAGTAAAATAACACCTATGTCTTTTCCGGATGCATATTTGCAGGCTTCAATCGTTCTTGCTTGATTTTTTACAACATAAGGACAGGTATTACAGCTAAACATTACCAGTAAGCCATTTTTTCCTTTAACATCGTTTAGCGAAACTTCTTTACCGTCTATGTTTTTCATTTTTACATCAGCTTTGGGCATCACAGCACCAATCGGAAGCGGGTCAGATACGGGTTTCAATGCGAGCATAGCAAATACAGCAAGCGGCATTACCGTTAAAAATATTTTTTTCATATTAAAATTATTTGGAAGGATAAAGTTCAGAAAATTAAGTTGAAGTTCCATTGCCGTCTGTAGCGTTTTTATCCCGTTCCTCTGCAATTTTTTTCAATGAGGAGATGCTTACATTCAATTCAAAGCCAATAAGCAACACCAGCGAATTAAAATAAATAAGCAGCATCAGAATCAAAACGGTACTTATCGGGCCATAAAGCTGATTATAGTTTGCGTAATTATTGATCCACCAGGAAAAAAACATAGTGAATAACAACATAAGAAACGTAGCTAAAATAGAACCGGGGTTAATCAATTTCCATTTTTTATGAACTGCCGGAGCAAATTTGTAAATAAAGGAAATGATATAAAAGAAAAGCAGAATGATAACAAACCAACGTAGATTAAGAATTATCGATATCAGGTTTTTATTTTTTATATCAAGCCAATTCAAAACCTGACCCTGCATCGCAATAATAAAAATGGCAACTAAAATGAGGACATAAAAAATTAAGGTAAGCCGGATTGCAATTAACCGGTTTTGAAAATCACTTCGTTTATTAAAGCCAATATAGTTTTTATCGAAGCTGCGCATAATACCCATCATGGCATTGGATGAAAAGAAAAGTGCTAAAACAAAACCAAGAGAAAGTAAACCATTCCGGGGGCGATTGATAAAATCATTTAAAAATGAAATTAATGGTGAATTGTCTTTTTGACCGGGAATGACGTCTCGAATGAGTGTAAAGAGTTGTTCAATAAATTCCTTTGAAATGGGCATAAAAGGAACTAAGGTGAAAACAAAAATGATAGCAGGCGGGATGGCCATCGTGAAATTAAAAGCAATGGCTGATGCACGTTCTGTCATTCCAATTTTATGAACCTGTTTCCAGAAAAACATCCATACTTCATAAAATGATACGCCACGAAAACCCGGTAGCGAAAACAACTTGCTTTTTGAAGCAAGGAAATTTACCAGGGTTGAGCTGAATATTTTTTGTTCTATGTTGTTAAAAAAACTCATTCATTCTTTTTAAGCGAATCAAGATAGATGGTCAGTGCTTTATGATATTCTCTCGCATATTTCATATGATTGTCATAATTGCTAGTGAAAATATGCGTACCATCGAACTTGCTACTGGCTACAAAATACAAATAATCTGTTTCCGGTGAATTAAGCACTGCGTCTAAAGTTTCAGTTTGCGGCGTACAGATAGGACCGGGGGGCAAACCAGTATGGATATACGTATTGTAAGGTGATGGCGTTTGTAAATGAACATTCAAAATTCTTTTTAAGCCAAAATTCCGCATTGCAAATTTTATGGTTGGGTCGGCTTGCAATGGCATTCCTTTTTTTATACGGTTGAGATAAACACTTGCTACATTGGGGCGGTCGATAGCTTTATTGGTTTCTTCATCTACAATCGATGCTAAGATGGAAATTTGAATTGGTGTTAATCCTTTATCCTTTGCTTTTTGTTTTCGTTCAGCAGTCCAAAATTCTTTCCAGGCAGTGAATAGATTTTGTAAAATTTTTTTTGGTGTACTGTTCCAGTTGGCAGAGTAGGTAAGCGGCAATGCTAATGACATGACAGTGGTTGTATCCACATCAAATTGCTTTAACGAATCATTGCTGTTTAAAAACTGAATAAGCTGTAGCGAATCACTTTCAAAAATATTTCCGGCCCGTTTTGCAAAATCTTCTTTTGTTCTGAGTTTTGTGATAACAAGATTGACAGGTGCTTGAAATCCGCCACGAAGCATCCGTGCTAATTTATATACACTCATCCCATCGGGTATTTTATAGCGACCGGGTTTTATGTTTTTATATTTCAGCAGTTTTGAAACCTGATTGAACCAGGTGGGGGAAGAAATAAAATTTTTATCAATCAATTCTTTTTTTACATCACTCATACCGGATCCTGTTTTAATAAACAAATACTGAGTGGTTGTTACTTTAACAGAAGGTCCGAATACTTTATAAGCAAGAAATGCAGTAATGAAAAGGATAATGATACTGGTATAAAGAAATATTTTTTTAATCATGAATGTTTGAAATTAATAATTACTGATTTCAAATGCTAAGTAGTTATTCTGAAGTTTAGAAAAAAAATATTGAAGCATACTGATGAAACATTTTTAAATGTGTAAGCAAAATAAATAAAAAACCCTGCCAATCAGCAGGGTTTGTATAATTAAGTTTTGGTTTGAATTACTTTTTTGTAGTATCACCAGGTATTCCTGAAGGCAATTGAATTGAATTTGCCGGTGTTTGATTTGTTGCCGGATTATTTGCTGGTTTACCAATCTCCTGCACTTCTACGGCTGAAGAGGTTTTTGCAGAAATAAAAAATGCTGAAAACAAACATAGCAATCCGATTATACCAGCAAAAAGCCAGGTACCTTTTTCAAGTACATCAGTGGTTTGTTTTACGCCCATAAACTGATTGCTGAGTCCTGCTACATTTCCTGCCAATCCGCCGCCTTTTGGGTTTTGTATTAAAACGAGAAATCCGAGAACTACACTGGCAATTACAATAAGAATTATGAAAATGAGTGTCATATCAATTTGTTTTCTTTAAGTCTGAAATACGGGTGGCAAAGTAAGGGCTTTTAGTGGGTTCAAGCAAACTTAATTTCTGATAGATTTCAATTGCTTTTTCTGGGTTGCCCTGCTTTTCCCAAACCTCGGCCATAGCCTCAGTTATTACATCTGCTTTGTTTAAAGATAGTTCAGCCAGCTGCTCCACTTTCGTTTCAACTGTTGAAGCAGTAGCATTAAAATTATTTGTTGCAGGCTCAATAACCGGTTCTCCGGTTGGCAATTTTTTCATGGTTTTGAGCCACTCAGTAAAGCTTTTCAGCTGTTTCGAAAATTTATCAGTTGCATTTTCATCCAATTTTATTTTTATTCCCTGCGATGCGAAATAATCAACAGTATGGAAGGGTTCGAAAGTAAGGTCTTCATTACTTGTTGCTGGTTGTTGGTTGCTGGCTACGGGATCCTCAATAGTTGTTATGGGTTGTTCAAATATTGGAATTGAAG
>JANOFP010000044.1:0-7215 GCA_031413675.1 Bacteroidota bacterium | reverse complement strand
GATAAATTAAGAAACCTGCATTCCAATTTTGTTTTTAATGAAGACAATCAGAGTTTAATATTGAAAGTAACAGATGTGCTGCGAAATAACTGGTTCTTTCTTTTTGTTGATGCCATGAAGGATTTAAAAATTCCGGTATTTGGATTTGAAGCATTAAAGAATTTCAGATTCAATACGGCTAAGCCCAAAACACAAATATTTATTAGCAACCATACCGATTGGTTTGACGCAAAGGTGAATATTGTTTTTGGAGATATGAAAGTAACCGTAGAAGAAGTGAAACGGGCATTGGCAAGTAAACAACAATTTGTGCAATTAAGCGATGGAACTCTGGGAATTCTACCAGACGAATGGATAAAAAAGTATTCATTGTTATTTCGGGTGGGTGAAGGAAAAACAGATTCACTTAAACTTTCAAACTACCATATAAGTGTGGTAGATGAACTATATGAGCAACGTGATGAAGCAGAACTGATTTTTAAATTGGAAGAGAAATATGAACGGTTACGGCAACATAATGATATTAAACAAATAGATCCGCCAGAACATTTGAAAGATATTTTGCGACCTTATCAAACTGCAGGATTTCAGTGGCTCAATTATTTAACTGAAGTAAGCTGGGGTGGTATTCTGGCAGATGATATGGGTTTGGGTAAAACAGTACAAGCTCTTTGTTTTCTTCAGCATTATAAAGCGCAGCACAAAAATTTAAAAGCATTGGTAGTTTGCCCCACAACACTTATTTATAATTGGGAAAACGAAATAAAAAAATTCACACCTTCTCTTACATATTCTATACATCATGGTCCTTCCCGAACAAGAGATAAAGAAAGTTTGATGAAGCATGATATTACCATTACTACATATGGCACATTAAGAAGCGATATTCGGTTATTGGTAAGTGTGCCCCTCGATTATGTTGTATTGGATGAAAGCCAGGCAATAAAAAATCCATCGAGCAAAGTAACAAGAGCTGCAGGATTGCTGAATGCAAAACACCGCTTGTGTATGAGCGGAACGCCTTTGCAGAATAACACATTTGATATTTATGCACAGATGAATTTTTTAAATCCCGGTATGTTGGGCAGTGTTGAATATTTTAAACAGGAGTTCGCCATTCCCATTGATAAGCTTGGCGATCCCGAACATAAAATGCATTTAAAAAAATTATTATATCCATTTATTTTAAGAAGAACAAAAGAACAGGTAGCAAAAGATTTACCGGAAAAATTAGAAATGATACTCTGGTGTGAGCTGGGTGATGAGCAACGGAATATTTATGATGCATACCGGAATGATTACCGCGATAAAATAATGGGAGTGATTCAGGAACATGGAATTCAAAAATCTCAACTTACCATTTTACAGGGATTGATGAAGCTTCGGCAAATTTGTGATTCACCTGCCATCTTAAATGAACCGGAGAAATTTGAAAATCATTCCATCAAATTAGAAGAACTGGCTAGAGAGATTACTGAAAACATGGGCGATCATAAAGCATTAATTTTTTCTCAGTTCTTAGGAATGCTTGCATTGATACGGGGCAAATTGGACGAATTAGGCGTGAAGTATGAATATTTTGATGGTAGCACCAGTGCCCCTGATCGGGAAAAAGCAATTCAAAGTTTTCAAAATGATGATACGGTTAGAGTGTTTTTAATTTCATTAAAAGCGGGTGGTGTGGGTTTGAATTTAACAGCAGCAGATTATGTTTATATCGTGGACCCGTGGTGGAATCCTGCTGTAGAACAACAGGCAATAGACCGAACTCACCGCATCGGTCAAACAAAAAATATTTTTGCTTACCGCATGATTTGTAAAGACACGATTGAAGATAAAATTGTTCAGCTTCAGGAAAAGAAAAGGGCATTAGCTAAAGAACTGATTGCCGATGATACAACATTTGTAAAATCTCTTACGAGGGAAGATGTGGAGTATTTGTTTAGTTAAAGCTATTGGAATGAAAAAAAATTATTTGTAGTTTTACTTATGCTTCTACAATTAGAAAATACCAATCCGAAAAACGTGAACAAGCTATTGGCCTATGCTCGTCAAAATCAATTAGACCTATCTGTTGTTGATAGCGATGCCTCCGATTATTATTTGCCTGGGAAACCGCTTTCTCCACAACAACTGAATAAATTAATTAAAAGTAGCCGTAAAAGTGGAATGATTTCATTGACAGATGCCCACCAAATTGTTAGAAAAAAATTCCATGCAGGTTAATTATACAACCGATGCTTTTGCATCACTTGTTCAACTAATAAATTTCATTGAATCAAAAAATACAATAGGCGCTGGTTTACGCTGGCTTGAGCGGTATGAGCTTTTCTTGCATAAGTCATTATTCAATCCTTCATTAGTAAAAATCTGCCATAACCAAACTTTTAAGAAATTAAAACTTCACTGTTTCAATTATAAGGACTGGACAATCGCTTTTTCTATTCATGAAAAATATGTTTTAATAGAGGCGATGCTTCACAAATCAAGAATTACTGATTAAGCTTTTGGATTATTAACTCAGCATAAATGTTCTGTAATAGACTTAAAGATAAAATTGTGCAACTTCAGGAAAAGAAACGGGGATTAGCTAATGAACCGATTGCCGATGATACAACATTTGTAAAATCACTTACTTGAGAAGATGTGGAGTATTTGTTTGGTTAGTCTCCATTTATAACCCTATTTCACCACCCATAAGTAAAATGATAATTGTGCAGGGATTACAACACCCTTACGTCTAAATTCGTAGCCAATTTTAATATTATGAAGAAGATTTCAGTTCTACTGTTTATTTTAACCTTTGTTTTTTCGGCAAATGCCCAGAAAAATGAAGGCTCTATAAAAGGAAAATTAATGGATACTGCCTCAAAACAGGTTGTTCCCAACGCAACAATTAGTTTACTAAATGCAAAAGATTCCAGTATTGTCAGTTTCATTATTTCTGATAAGCAGGGCTTGTTTGAATTAAAAAACCTTCAACCCGGCGATTATACCGTTATTATTTCTCATGGCTCGTTTGAAACAATCAAAAAAAATATTTCAATTACGGCAACAGAGAAACTTGCCGATCTGGGTGAATTGAAATTGGAAAAAGCCTATAAAAAATTAGGCGAAATAATTGTTACATCAGAAGTTCCTATCCAGGTAAAGAATGATACGGTTCAGTTTAATGCTTCTGCTTTTAAAACAAAACCCAACTCGACTGCAGAAGATTTATTAAAAAGATTACCCGGCGTGGAGGTAGATAAAGAAGGAAATGTAAAAGCGCAGGGCGAGCAAGTACAAAAAGTATATGTAGATGGGAAAGAGTTTTTTGGAAATGACCCCAAACTTGCAACAAAAAATATTACGGCAGATATGATTGAAAGTGTACAGGTGTTTGATGATATGAGCTATCAGGCAAAGTTTACAAAAATTGATGATGGCTCCCGTACCAAGACTTTAAATATTAAGCTGAAGAAGGACATGAACAAGGGAGTTTTTGGACGTGCATTAGCAGCAGTGGGTAGTAATAGCAGGTATGAAACAAATTTGAGTGTAAATAAATTTAAAGGTGACCAAAGAATTTCTTTACTCTTTAATTCGAACAATATTAATAAACAAGGATTTTCTTTTTCGGATATTATTAGTTCTATGGGTGGTGGCGGAAATTTTGGTGCTGGTGGATTTGGTGGAGGCGGTGGCGGATTTAGTGGTGGTGGTACTCGTGGCGGCAGCGGCGGGTTTGGTGGTGGTGGATTTGGTGGCAGCGGGTTGAATTTATCTTTTGGCAATGCAACAACAGGTCTTATAAAATCACTTTCTGCGGGGTTAAACTATACCGATCTGTGGGCAAGTAAAATAAAAGTAGCAGGTAGTTATTTCTTTTCTACTTCCGATGCCGATCAATTGCAAAACAGTTTAAGAAGAAGCACATTTACCGATTCTGTTGCAAGCCGTGCACAGGATGTTGTATCAACTAATAAAAATCAGAATCACCGCTTTAATCTTCGGATGGAATACCAGATCGATTCTGCAAATTCCATTTTATATACACCATCAATCACTTTTCAAAACTCTGAAAGTTTCCGCGATGATTCATCGATTACAAGGATGGCCGTACCCGGTGCTGAATATCTTGGTATAACAAGCCATTCAAAAAACATCAACACAAGAGACGGTTTTACTATTGGCAACAATCTTTTGTATCGTCATAAATTTGGTAAAATAGGAAGAACGATTACGCTGGGCTGGAACAATAGTTTTGGCGAAAGCGAAAGCGATGGATTTACATATTCAAGAAATAGTTTTTATACTAAATCAGGAATTAATTACCGGAACATCAGCCAGGATCAGCAAAACCTGCAAAGTACCAGAACAAGAAGTAATGTGATAAGCACTTCTTATACCGAGCCGGTTGGTTTAAATAAACTCATTGAGTTAAATTATGCTTACACACAAAATTTAAGCCTCTCAAATAAAAGAACATATAATTTTAATAACACCTCCGGTAAATACGATAATCCAAATCTGCCACTAACTAATGATTTTGAAAATTCTTTTTCAGCTCACCGCGTAGGCGCAAACTTCAGGGTGCAGGAGAAAAAATATAATTATCAAGTTGGGATAGGTGTGCAACAATCAACATTAGAAAGCAAAAGTTTTCAGGCTTTAACCAGTAAAGATTCTACAATAAGTAGTAGTTATATTAATTTCTTTCCTACTGCAACATTTCAATTTACTCCGGTAAAAAGTAAAAACTATCGTTTCAGGTATAATGGTAGAACCAATCAGCCAACCGTAACACAGTTGCAGAATGTACCGGATGTTTCGGATCCGTTGAATATAAAAATTGGTAATCCAGCGTTGAAGCAGGAGTTTAATCATAATGTAAACCTGAACTATAGCACATTTAATGCACTGAACTTCCGGTATGTTTCTGCAAATATTGGGATCAACACAACCAGCAATAAAATTGTAAACAGTATTGATACCGTTAACCGGGGGGTGCAGCTAACCAAACCAGAAAATGTAAACGGTTATTTTCAAACAAATGCAAATTTTACTGTCGGGCTTCCATTTAAAAATCCGAAAATGAAGGGGTCAAGTGTCAGCTTTAATACCAGCGCCAACTATTCAAAAGATATAAGTATTTTATATAAGCAAATAAATATCGGCAGGTCATTGGCCATTACACAGGGTGCAGGCATCAGTATCAATAAAGATAAAATTGATTTTGGTGTAAGAGCTTCAGTTGCCTATAACAGAATCCGTTATTCAGTCAACACGTTGCTGAATGAAAATTATTTTACACAAACATATTCAGGCGATATTGCTTATACATTCCCCAAAAATTTTATTCTATCTACCGAGTTTGATTATTATATTAACTCAGGCCGTGAAGAGGGATACAATATCAGTGTTCCTTTATGGAAAGCCAGCTTAAGCAAACAATTATTTAAAAAGAAAAATGGGGAGTTGAAGTTTTCGGTGAACGATATACTCGATCAAAATCAAAGTATAACACGTACTACCGGCGACAACTATATACAAGACACAAGAAGCCTGGTACTGAAACGATATTTTATGGTTAGCTTTTTATTTAACTTGAACAAGATGGGTAGCGGACAGCAGGGCGGAATGCCAAATATGCCGAGGATGATGGAACGTGGTATGCGGGATATGCGGATAAACTGATGAACCTTTATGAAAAATAAAAAAACACCTTCTGGATTTTTTCAGAGGGTGTTTTGTTTTTACAAACTGTTGTTTTTAATAACTCAATAATTTTTGAATCGTTTCATCCAATCTCCCTTTTGCCATAAAATTTTTTTCCAACTCAATATTAAATGGAATGGGAGTATCCAAACTTGCGCAACGCATCACTGGTGCATCAAGAATTGCAAAACAATTTTCTGCAATCCATGCTGCAATTTCTCCGCCGATACCACCGATTAATGTGTCTTCGTGTAATATTAAAACCCGTCCTGTCCTTTGAACTGCTTCACGAATGGCAAAATAATCAAGCGGTGCTAATGTTCTTAAATCTAAAATGTCAATTGATATTTCAGGATGCTCGGCTGCATAATCTTCGGCCCAGTGCACACCTGCACCGTAAGTGATAATTGAAATTTCATCACCATCTCTTACATGTCTTGCTTTACCAATTTCTATTTCATAATATTCATCCGGCACTTGTCCGCTTACAGAACGATACAGTGCCTTATGTTCAAAATACATAACCGGGTTAGAGTCATTAATAGCTGCAATCATTAACCCCTTTGCATCAATCGGTGTACTGGGGTAAACAACTTTTAAGCCCGGCACTTTTGTAAACCACGCCTCATTGCTTTGTGAATGAAAAGGGCCGGCTCCAACTCCACCACCTGTTGGCATTCTTATTACCACATCAGCATGTTGCCCCCAGCGGTAATTTATTTTTGCAAGATTATTTACAATCTGATTAAAACCTACTGTAACAAAATCGGCAAACTGCATTTCCATTACACTTTTATATCCTTCTAATGATAAGCCGAGTGCTGCACCAACAATTGCACTTTCGCAAAGTGGCGTATTTCTTACCCGTTCTTTTCCAAAATCATTTACAAAGCCTTCGGTAATTTTAAATGCACCACCATACTCTGCAATATCTTGCCCCATCAATATTAAGTTGGGATGATGTTGCATAGACTGATGAAGACCGTCTTTAATTGCATCGATCAATCTTAAATCGTGAGTGGTGAGTGATGAGTCGTGAGAAGGTTTCGAATTATCAACGACGCTGGCTGACGACTGACGACTGACGACTGATGATTGAAACACATCTTCCATTTCCTCTTCTGTATCTGCAATTACCGGTTTTGTATCAAATCCAATTTTTAGTTCACTTTCAATTTTATTTTTAAATTCATTTCTTATCTCGGCTACTTTCATTTCGTTTATTACGCCAGCTTCAATTAAAAAACGTTCATAGTTTTTAATCGGATCTTTTAAGTCCCATATTTTAAATAAATCCGGCGGTACATATTTAGTTCCGCTTGCTTCCTCATGCCCACGCATCCGAAAGGTCATGCACTCAATTAAATAAGGCTTTTGATTTTTTATACAATAATCTCTTACGCCTTTAATTGTATCGTAAACAGAAAGAATATTATTACCATCAATCACTACACCTTCCATTCCATATCCTTTTGCTTTATCCACCAAACTTATGCAACGGTACTGTTCATTTAC
>JANOFP010000043.1:0-3408 GCA_031413675.1 Bacteroidota bacterium | reverse complement strand
GACCAATGATCATCGGTGCAACAAAATTGGAGTCAATGATTTGAATGATCCATAATACGGTAAGAGCAGTAAGTGGTTGCCAGCTTGTGTCGGTAGTAACAAAGGCGACTAATAATGCAACCAGAGATCCGGCAATCATACCAAGGTATGGAATAATACAAAAAGTGGCAATTAGAAACCCCAGTATAATAGGATATCCAACTCCAATAAAATACAGAGCAATTGCATTAGCAGCACCTATGATCAGAATATCTAAAAACTGACCAAAAAGATAACCCTTTATCACCAACTCCATTTTTTGAATAACAACATCTATCTGTTCTTTATCTGAACGCTGTAAAACTTTGTAAAAAAATTCTATAAAAAAGTGCCGGTAATAGATCAGAAAAAAAGTGTATAAAGGAATAAGGAATATATTAATTAGTAAAGTTGGAATTACGGTAAGCATACTGGTAGCCATATAACCTGAACTGTTTTGCAATTGAGCAATTTGCTCCTGTATTTTTTCTGCCACTACTGATTTTTTGATTGACAATTTCTGTGCAGCAAAATCTCTTAGATCGTTTATCAGCAGGTTAATTTTTTTTGTAATCTGTGGTATGCTTTCTGTGAAAATACTAACCTGTGTAAATAATATGTAGCCAAGGAAGCATAAAAGAATGGTGGCAATAAAAATGATTGTAAATGCTGCCATTCCTTTGGAGAAATTCCATTTTTCAAGCCTGGAGCAAAATGGGAAAATCATAACCGCAAATATGATTGAGAATAAAAGAGGCACTATTACAACTTCAAAATAATACAGTACAAGTACTAATAAGACGAATGAAATTAAAATAGAGGCAAACGTAAGAATGTATGGTTGTTTGTATGGCATCATAAAGGCATTAGTTACAGGTTATGAAGAAAGTGGCTTGCATGTAGAATTCTTTGATGGGAGATTTTCCCTTGCTGTTGTATGTGACGGCCTGTATGACAAGTTCGATAGTGATTGTGAATAAATTTTGCGAATTTTTCTTTTGTATTTTTTAAGTATGATTTCAGTTTAACCTTTGCTGAATTTATCAGTTCTGTAAAACCCATTAATCTCTAGTTAATAAAGATGTGAGATTAAAATTGTTTCTAATTACTTTATTCCTCATTTAAGTTACATTATTCACACATTTAAGTTATTGCTTATTCTACCATTATAAAATCTGTGAATGATACAAGAGTCTGATAAAATTGTATAACACCCATTTAGCTGTTGAACTTCACCTTTGTTATTCGTAAAAAATAGGATAGAAACATTTCTTCTTACAAAGATCGTAGTAATTAAACCTATTTATTATCCGTAAAATTATAAACATGAAAAAAATATTTTCAATTCTTTTAATTCCTGTTTTTTTTATCAGTTGCTCAGAAAATCTTGTAACGGGACGCAAACAATTAAGCCTGGTATCCGAGACGGAATTACAATCTATGGCAAAGCAGGAATATCAATCTTTTCTGAGTGCAAATAATGTAGTAAGTGCAAATACCAACCGGGATGCTGAAATGGTACGACGTGTAGGTTCACGGATTGCTGCTGTTATTAAAACATATTATGATGGTAAAGGAATGCCCTCTGTACTGGATGGATATCAGTGGGAGTTTAACCTTGTAGAAAATAAAGAAGTAAATGCATGGTGTATGCCCGGAGGAAAAGTAGTAGTCTATACAGGTTTATTGCCCATTACAAAAAACGAAGCTGCATTAGCCGTTGTTATAGGTCACGAGATCACTCATGCAGTGGCACAACATGGCAGCGAAAGAATGAGCCAGGGTTTATTACAACAGTTAGGTGGTGCTGCTTTACAAATTGCATTGGCTAATAAGCCTGCCGAAACTCAAAATATTTTTATGACTGCGTATGGTATTGGAAGCACAGTAGGCGGCATATTGCCTTTCTCACGTAAAGAAGAATCTGAAGCTGATAAATACGGACTCTATTTTATGGCCATGGCAGGTTACAATCCTCAGGAAGCAATTCCATTCTGGGAAAGAATGGCTGCGGCAGGCGGAGCAAAACCACCCGAGTTTTTAAGCAGTCACCCCTCTGATGCTACAAGAATTGAAAAAATTAAAACCTATATGCCACAAGCACTGGAATTTTATAAACCTGTAAGACGATGATATGCGTGAATGATATTTATTTCAACAATAGTGAAACACTATCCATTTTTATTACAGACACCTTTTTTATACATCAAAAAAAATAAAACAACCATTCTCTGAAGTTATTTGCAATCATAAACTGAAAGAGAATTTTTATAACCAATTAAAACAAAAAAAATGAAACAAATAAAAATTTTACTTGCCAGCTTTTTAATAATAGCCCTTTTTTCGGTTAGCTGCAAAACATGGAATAAATCTCAAAAAGGTGCGGTAATAGGAACAGTAGGCGGTGCAGCAGCAGGTGCTGTTATTGGTAAAGCTACAGGTAACACAGCCCTTGGAGCTATTATTGGAGCAACAGTAGGTGGAGTAGCCGGCGCTATTATCGGACGCCAGATGGATAAGCAGGCTGAAGAAATGAAAAAGAATATTCCGGATGCACAGGTAATAAGAGTTGGTGAAGGAATTATAATTGAGTTTAATAGTAAGATTTTATTTGGGTTTGATCAATCTACTCTTACAGCAGATGCACGGACAAACCTGGATAAATTAGTAACCATCCTGCAAAAATATCCGGAAACCAATATTGAAGTGCAAGGGCATACAGATAGTAAAGGATCCACCAGCTATAATGAGGCATTATCAGAAAGAAGGGCTTCTGCTGTATCGTATTATATATCGGGCAAAGGGATAGCCACATCAAGACTTACTATAAATGGATTTGGTGAAACGATGCCCAAATATTCCAACACAACAGAAGATGGTCAGGCACAAAACCGCCGGGTAGAGTTTCTCATTTCTGCAAATGAAAAAATGAAAGCCGAGGCTGCTAAAGAAGCAGAAAAAAGTGGTAACTGATAAATAGTAATTAACAGCGTAAATTATTTCAAACACATAATAATAAAAAATAAAATGAAAAGAAGAATTAGATTAATCACAGCAATTTTATTGGGTACAATCTTTTCTCAGGCTCAACAAAAAACTGCTCCTTCGGGTGGTACAAGTTTTGGTCTTCGGGCTGGAGTGAACTTTCAAAATATTAATGGCAAGGATGAGAATGGCGATAAACTAAAAAATGATTTGTTAACCGGGTTTAATATTGGTATGAATGCAGAGATTCCGGTTGGGGTTGATTTTTATTTTCAGCCAGGTTTACTTTATACAATTAAAGGTGCAAAAAACAAAGATGTTATATTGGGTCAAACCTTTAACACAACTGTAAAAATTTCCTATGTGGAATTACCTCTTAATTTTCTTTACAAACCCTTGCTGGGA
>JANOFP010000042.1:0-4683 GCA_031413675.1 Bacteroidota bacterium | reverse complement strand
CGCGAAGCATTTCGGCCTAAAGATCGCGCCCGCCGACCTCGAACGCCGCGCACTCGAATGGTCGATAACGCGCGGCAGCCGCTCCGGCCGCGTCGCCTGGCAATTCATCGAGGATTTGGATGCTGAACAAAGATTGAAGCGGGTATTAAGAAATGATCCGGGTATGGGAGTCATTCGCCACGCTGATGCAGGCTATGAAATTGCTATAATTACAGCAAAAGAAAATAACTTAGATATCGGAAGTCGTTTGTCATCGTAATCACATTTATAATCAAAAGCCAACTGACAGGTTGAAAATTTCGTCTAAAAAAATATGCTTAAAATTATTTCTTCAATAATTGTCATTTGTTTTCTTGCATGGATTGTACCACCCAACACAGTTGTTACATCAAATGTAAAAGCCGAACCGATTACTATCGACGGTCCATATGTGTTTTATCGTGGCGATTCGATCGTTGTCCAATACATCGATTCGGCAAATACTTCATTAGTATTACGGAGTAGCCAAATGGAGCAATCGCAAAAAAGCCAACTTCAACTGGAAGTACAAACCGACGAAGCAGGTAAAACATTCAGAGTAAAATTGCATCCAAAACTTTCTATTGAAAAAAGCACTTTCAGCAAACCCAAAAAAATGCTGGTGATATCTGATATCGAAGGTGAATTTGCAGCAATGCGTAAATTACTTCAGGGCAATGGTGTAATGGATAATAACTACAACTGGATTTTTGGTGAAGGTCATTTAGTACTGGTGGGTGATTTTGTAGATCGGGGTGCGATGGTTACTGAAGTACTCTGGTTAATTTATTCTCTCGAAAGCAAGGCTGAAGCGAGTGGAGGAAAAGTGCATTTCATTTTGGGTAACCATGAAATAATGAATATGAATGGCGAACTTGATTATGTACACCCCCGCTATATGGCACATGCCGATAAAATGCAGGTGCCCTATCTGCAATTATTCGGACAACAATCCGAACTGGGCCGCTGGTTCTCTACCAAAAATGTAGTTGAGCAAATTGGGAATATACTTTTTACACATGCTGGCTTTTCGGCGTATATGAATGAGGTGCATATGCCTCTTAAAGATTTAAACGATACTGCACGACTTTATTATTCCGATACAACTGCAAAATTTCCGAGTTATTATTCAGAATTGCTGTTTAGTGATTACAGCCCATTTTGGTACCGTGGATATTATTTTGACTCTCCACGAGCAACCCTCGATCAGGTAGATAGTACACTCAACTTATATAATAGTCGCTATATCGTTACCGGGCATACAACAATAGCAAGGGAGATTGTATCCTTATATAATGGGAAGGTGATTAATTCTGATGTAGCTCACAAACTCGGTTTTTCTGAAGCAGTAATGATTGAAGGAAATAAGATGTACCGGGTAAATGCAAAGGGTGAACAAAAGAAAATTGCAGCATACCGTTTATTGCAATAAAATTGATGGGTTGGATAAAGAAAGTAAGTTGTAGATTTTTAAACCCCTCGAATCCGAGGGGTTTAAAATTTAATTCCCCGAATTCGGTTGAATTAAAAAAAGCTTTTAGTATTTTCAACTGTTAAAACACTTATCTGTTGGCAAAGAATAAAACCATTACCGTAAAAGGTACAGAGATTACCATCTTCCAGGGAGAGCAAACCGATTATATTTCACTTACTGATATTGCCCGCTATAAAGATGCAGAACATACTGACGACATTATAAAAAATTGGTTGCGGAATCGAAACACTATTGAATTACTTGGCTTTTGGGAACAAATGCACAACCCCGGTTTTAAACCCGTCGAATTCGACGGGTTTAAAAAGCAGGCCGGGCTTAACAGCTTTACCATGACCCCCAAAAAATGGATAGAATCCACCAATGCTATTGGGATTGTTTCAAAATCGGGCAGGTATGGAGGTACTCTTTCTCACAGATACATTGCATTGTTGGAACGCCACCCGCATGGCTAGGCTGCATTTCAACAATGGCGTACAATTTTGCAGCCAGCAAAATATCAATTTCGAAGCGCAATAATTATTTTTTATATTTTCATTTATTTCCCTGTCTTCAATAATTTATATAGTTTAGTAAAAATGAAAAACAATAGTTTTCTTAAAATAGCCCGGAAATTATTTTTAGTATGCTCTGTCATTTTTCCTGTAAATAGTTTTTCTCAGGAGCAAATAACAATAAATCCAAAAAAAGAATTGATGCTGGATAGTTCATTCATTGTCCAGTGTGAAAAATGGATGGCAAAAAGAATGGGTACTAGAAAAGTTTTCTTCGGACCATTTAGAATTGCTAAAGCCGATAAAGAAAAACCAATAAAAACAAGCCACGATAGAACGAATAAAGGATTGTTTTGGTTTACGTCTGAAACCAAAAAACATTACCCGCTGTCACTTGTTATTCTTTATAAAAATACGGATAATGTCTTTGTCAATATGCTGTATTCAAGAACAGAAGATAGTAGAGGCCGGGGTTTGTTGGGTAATGCGGTGTTCGGGAGTCAGGATCCGGTACAATCTGTTTGGGTCACTTGTAAAGAAATGGTCATTGATTTACCCGGAGATACTTCATCATGGCATTTTAATGCTTCGTTGTTATTCCCGGATAATCATAGTTCAAAAACTGATTATTTGGGAAAACTTATTAATGGTTCAGATACTGTTTTCATTAAATATATCAAAGGATATCAAACGGGGCTAATGTTTACTAAATCTGGCACCGATCTGGCAGCCATGCAATTTGACAGACCGTATATCTGGTTCTCTGCTCTGCTGGATGAAAAAACTAAAATGTTATTAGGAAGTTTTATAGCTGCTTATCTTACTATGAAAGATTCTTAAATGAAAGATCGAAACTGAACCGGTATGATCATTTTGAAAATTTTTTTTCATGCAAATAATATTCGACAAAGCTCAATGCGGTTCATATCTGTAAAAAAATAATTCAATCACTGAATAAGAAAGCTGATAAATTTGAAGATTCAATTTCACTCAATTATTGATATATGTTCAAATATTCATTCCAAAATATTATAATGGCTGCTGTTTTATTATTTATAGCATCAACTGCAACAGCACAAAAAGTAAAGGAGCCTAAAACCACAAAGGAATGGACAGCATCCTATCAACCTTTCCGCATTGCTGGTAACCTGTATTATGTGGGTACGTACGATCTGGCTTGTTATCTCATTACAACCCCGCAGGGAAATATATTGATCAATACAGGGCTTGCTGCCTCAGAAAAACAAATAAAGAAAAATATTAAAACACTTGGTTTTAAATTTACCGATACCAAAATATTATTAACCACACAAGCACATTATGACCATTTGGGTGCTATGGCTGCTATTAAACAACAAACAGGTGCGCAACTTATGGTAGATGAGAAAGATTCAGATGTAGTGGTAACCGGCGGCCGTTCAGATTATGAATTAGGGAAATATGGAACCTCATTCAAACCTGTAAAGCCCGATCGGTTATTAAAAAATAATGATACAATCAAGTTGGGCGATATGCAACTGGTAATACTTCATCATCCCGGACATACAAAAGGATCCTGTAGTTTTTTGTTTACGGTAAAAGATGATCAGCAATCCTGGAAAGTACTTATTGCAAACATGCCCACCATTGTTACAGAAAAATCATTTACTGATATAAGCACTTACCCGGAAATAGCGAACGATTATGCCTATACATTTAAGGCAATGAAAAATATATCATTTGATATATGGCTTGCTTCGCATGCCAGCCAGTTTAATATGCATACTAAACATAAGCCTGGTGATGCTTATAACCCTGCTGCTTTTTTTGACAAGGCCGGTTATGATGCTGAACTAAACGATCTTCAAAACGAATATGTAGAGAAGAAGAAGCGTTAAAGTAGAGTTCAGTTTACCCCAAACCATTTTCTATAATTCGTTTTCATTTTCAAAATAAGATTTATATTTCCGTATAATTTTTTTTATGCCAAAACAATTCCTGCTATCCTGTTTATTATTTTTTATTGTTTGCTATACAAATGCACAGTTGGTAAAAGATACTTCGGATCTCAACAGTTATTTAAAACCTGTAAAGTGGAGATGTATCGGGCCATTTCGCGGTGGCCGTTCCAATTGTGCTACTGGTGTAGTTGGTAACCCTGCTGTATATTATCAAGGCACTACCGGTGGCGGACTTTGGAAAACAGATGATATGGGAATTACCTGGCACAATGTATCTGATGGATTTTTTAAAACGGGTTCAGTGGGGGCTGTCGCTGTTGCAGAGAGTGATGCAAATATTGTATATGTGGGCATGGGCGAACATGCAATACGTGGTGTAATGACACATCATGGTGATGGAGTGTATAAATCAACCGATGCAGGAAAAACCTGGAAAAAAATTGGTCTTGAGCTTACACAGCATATTGCACGGATACTTATTCATCCTAAAGATCCAAATATTGTTTATGTAGCGGCGCAGGGTGCTTTATACAGCAAATCAAAAGAACGTGGAATCTATAAATCTGTTGATGGTGGCAATACCTGGAAAAATGTTTTGTATGTAGATGATAAAACCGGTTCTTCAGAAATATCAATGGATATGAACAACCCGATGATATTATATGCCGCTATGTGGGAGCATGGCCGTTTGCCATGGAAAGTAATTAGTGGCGGCGCCGGCAGTGGATTATATAAATCA
>JANOFP010000041.1:0-8978 GCA_031413675.1 Bacteroidota bacterium | reverse complement strand
ACTACCGTATAAGGTTGATTGGCTGCCTTTCAGTATTTCGATCCGTTCAATACTTGACAATGAAATATTTCGTATATCAAAATTTCCACCAATACCACTGGGGTCATAAAGTGGCACACCATCAATGGTAATTAAGGTATGATCAATTCTTGCACCACGCAGATAAATGCTTTTATCTTTTCCTGGATTGCTATTAGCACCTCCAATATAAACACCTGCCTGCTCCGTAAGTACCTGCGATAAATCTTTTCCACCGCTTTGTTCTAATTGTTCTTTCGTAATAACAGTAATTACTTTACCCGTTAACGATGTTTTGTTGGGATACTTGTTAGCTGTAATCACCACTTCATCTAAGTTTTGAAAACTCGTGTCATGTTGTTGTGCTTGTGTCTGACTGCAAATAAAAAATGCAGCCACGACAAAAAATTTCTTTTTCATTTTTAAAATGATTTTTTGTTATGACTGCTTTCAGGAAATTTTTAAAAGATAGAAATATAAAAGCGATTAAGCCGTTAGATCTCCTGCCTTTCACCCGAAAGCAAAAATGTTGTTGATTGAAATGGCAGGTCTTCTGGCTTAACCTTTAGTTGAACACCTTCCCGTTTCAAATTTGAAACAGTGGTATGAAGATTCAACTTGGTGAATGCTGAGTGGTAAAAGGTGAGTATGAAACTCACAACTGACTACTCACTACTCACAGGTTTTACAGCTACGGGGATAGCACCGGACTTGCACCGGACTTCCCTTTTAATCCCGGTTGTTAAACCGCGAACCAATTCGGTGGCAAAGAAAAGGGTTGATTGATGATTTACCAAAACAAAAAATTCATTGAGAATAAATTAAGTATTTTAGTTTTTAATAAGAATGCATATGGCTTCAAAAAACAAACTCAATCTTTTTTCATTTGTAATGATCGTTGTGGGTTTAGTAATTGGTATGGGCATATTTCGTGCAGCAGCCACCAGTGCAAAAGATGCTATTAATCCTTCCGTTTATTTTACTGCATGGATCGTTGGCGGTATTGTTGCCTTATGCGGTGCCTTAACCTATGCAGAAATTGGAAGCCGCTATCCGGTTACCGGAGGCTATTATAAAGTATTTGCAAAAGCGTATCATCCAAGTATTGCTTTTGCAATTAATTGTTTGATTCTGGTTAGTAATGCAGCAAGTTTGAGTGGCGTTGCTATTATAGGCAGTGGTTATCTGTTGAAATTAATCCCAGGCGAATGGAATGATATACATAAAGCTCTATTAAGCAGTATTGCAATTATCATTTTTTACTTTATCAATCTTCGGGGTTTAAAAATGAGCAGTCGTGCACAAAATATTTTAATGCTGATAAAAATTACCATGATACTTGTATTAATAGCAGCATTATTTTTTCCACAGGAGTATGCCACTCAATTAACCAATCAGCCTTCCGATAGCTTTCGGGATAGCCAATCGACCGGTACAATGGATTGGATAAAAAGCCTGGGCATTAGTCTTGTTGCTGTTTCATTTACGTATGGGGGCTATCAGCAAACAATTAATTTTGGAAATGAAGTTGAGAAACCTGCAAAGAATATTCCAAGAGGGATTTTTATTGGTATAGCAATTATTATTATTCTCTACTTACTTACCAATCTCAGTTATTATAATCTTGTTGGTTTTGAAAGAATGAAAGGCGAACGGGAAATTGCTTATGTGGTGATTGATAAAATATTTGGAAAAAATGGAGCTACTATTTTTTCGGCATTTTTATTTCTTGGCGTGTTAGCTTATGTAAACGGGTTATTAATGAGTAACCCAAGAGTAATGTATGCTATGGGCGATGATGGCAGTTTGCCAAAGGCATTTGCAAAGAAAAATGACAAAACAGAAGTTCTTACTTTTTCATTAACCGTTTTTACGGCAATGTGTATTGTCATTTTATTTTTTAGTCAGCAGTTTGAAAAAATATTAGCCTTCTCTATTTTTCTTGACTGCTTTGGTATGGTACTTAGCAGCGCCACTATTTTCTGGTTTCGAAAAAAGACAAAGCACCTGGATGATACCGGTATTTACAAAATGAAATTGTTCCCAATATTGCCAATCATTTTTATAGCAGCCTATACCTTTGTTGGTATCAGCATAGCACTCGATTATAAAAACAATAATTACGCAGCATTGACGGGTACAATTGTACTTATCGCGTTTATACTTATCTACTTTCTTTTTAAACATAAACGCAATACAGAAAGCAAAACTGAATCATAATGGATTTATCATATATAATTAACGAGCTGGGTGAAGAACGAGAAAATTATTTCAATGCCGTTGCACCACCCATCATTCAAACCAGCAATTTTGCTTTTGATACGGTGGCTGATTTACGCAAAGCATTTGAAGATGAGATGGCTGGCTATTTATACAGCCGTGGCATTAATCCTACAGTGGATATTTTAAGAAAAAAATTAGCAGCATTAGATGGGGCAGAAGATTGCCTGGTTTTTAATAATGGAGCTGCTGCCATTTTTGCTGCCGTACTCGCCAATGTAAAAACTGGTGACCATATCGTATCAGTAGCCAAACCTTATACCTGGGTGCAGCGGATGTTTGATATTATACTTCCAAGATTTGACGTATACACTACTTATATTGATGGAAGAAAAATTGAAAACTGGCAAAATGCAACAAAAACGAATACTACTTTTTATTATTTAGAATCACCCAACAGTTGGGATTTTGCTTTGCAGCCCATTAAAGAAGTAGCCACATTTGCAAAATCAAAATCAATTATCACCTTGCTTGATAATAGTTATTGTACTCCCATATATCAGAATGTAATTGCATTGGGTATTGATATGGCTATGCAGACTGCTACCAAATATATCGGCGGGCATAGCGATACGTTGGGTGGCGTATTGTCGGGTACTCATTCCATAATCAAAAAAATATTTGACAGCGAGTATATGAATATTGGAAGTGGCATTCAACCTTTCAATGCCTGGCTTATGATTCGGGGATTAAGAACATTGCCCGTAAGATTGAAACAGATCACCAACACCACTCATGAGGTTTTATCATTTATTAAAAATCATCCAAAGGTTGAATCGGTAATTTTTCCTTTTGATGAATCTTTTCCGCAATATAAATTAGCAAAGCAACAAATGACAGGCGCATGCGGTCTCTTTACATTTATTTTAAAATCTAAAAAGATAGGCGAAATAGAAAATTTCTGCAATAGCCTTCAGCATATAATAATGGCAGTAAGCTGGGGTGGACACGAAAGTCTTGTGATTCCAAAATGCGCCGGGCTGCAGGTTTCGGATTTTAATCCCGAAAATATTGAGCATCGCTACATTCGGATGTATGTAGGATTAGAGGACCCAGAGTATCTGATTAAAGATTTAGAACAGGCTTTGGCAAAAATCAGCTAAAATATTTTTTCCATTCGTAACAAAATCACACAGAGCAGTACCCATTTCTCTTAATTTTGCGCCATCTATGAATCGTATTATCTTTTTTCTCTTTTTTGTACTTTTTGGACATACTGTAGCTGCTCAATCAACTGAAAAATGGAGTTTGATGAAATGCTATCAATACGCATTGGAAAACAATATTTCATTGAAGCAAACAGATCTGCAAAGCCGCTTCTCGGCATTAACTTATAAGCAAAGTACATTATCGAAATATCCGAATGCAAATTTCCAGGGAAGTGTCGGATATGGATTTGGGCGTAGTGAAAATCCGGTAACAGGAGTATTAGAGGATCAAAATATTTTCAGTAATTCATTTGGATTTTCATCTTCGGTATCATTGTTTAACTGGTTTTCGAGAAAAAATAAAATAGAAGCAGACCGCATTACACTAGAAGCGGATAAGGCGCAAATAAAAAAAGCCCAGGATGATATTGCACTGAATATTGCTGTTGCTTACCTGCAAATTTTATTGGCAAAAGAGCAAGCCAACCTTACATTGGTACAAATAAAAACCACACAAGAGCAATTATACAATACAAGAAAAAGAGTGGATGCGGGTGCATTGCCTGAATTAAATGCTGCGGAATTAGAAGCACAGCTTGCAAGAGACAGTTCATCGTATGTAACTGCCGATGCAAATGTGACGCAAATTCTTTTACAGATGAAAGCATTACTGAATCTTGATGCAGCAGCTTCATTTGATGTGGAAACACCACCGGTTGATAAAATTCCGGTTATGTTACTCGGCGAAATGCAACCCGATGCAGTATACCAGCTTGCCTTAACAAGTTTGCCACAGCAAAAAATAAACGAACTCAGAATTCAGTCTGCAACAAAATCGGCAGCATCAGCCCGGGGAATAATGTATCCAACATTTTCGGCGTTTGGAAATTTGAATACACGATATGGTTATTCAAAAATTCCAATATATCAGCAGGTGTTAACCGGATATTCGAATTCAGGATTAAGAACGAATGTTGGCGGTACCTATTATAATGTAGAAGTTCCATCATTTGCTGCAGGAAATCAGATTGGTAATATACCAATCCGTAAATATGTAAATCAGCTGAGAAATAATTTAGGAGAAAATATCGGTATCGGAGTTTCTGTTCCTATTTTCAACAGTGGCTCGGCAAGAATTAATTGGGAACGGGCAAAGTTAAATATCAAGCAACTTGAATTAACCAAAGAGCAGGATAACCAAAAACTGAAACAGGATATTTATAAAGCATATACCGATGCAGTAGCAGCAATGCAAAAATTTAATGCCGATAAAAAATCGGTGGAAACTAGTGAGAAGGCATTTGGTTTTTCTCAAAAAAGATATGATTTAAATTTATTATCAACCTTGGAATTAATAACAAGTCAGAATAATTTATTGCGGGCAAAAATTCAGGCATTGTATTCACAGTATGATTTTGTGTTTAAAATGAAATTGCTGGAATTTTACCGCGGGCAGGGGCTTAAACTTTAATGTGCAGATTTGCAAATGACAGATTACAGTTTCTATTTTAACACATTGGCATATTTGCACATTAGCAAATTAATAATATTATGAACAAAACATTAAAATGGATATTGATTGGAGTGGTTGCATTAGTTGCATTACTATTTGGTGCAAAAATGCTTGTAGGTGATAAAGATGCCGGCAAAACAAAGGTTTCAACCGAGAAAGCTCAGCGTCGTACGATCATCGAAACCGTAAATGCAAGTGGAAAAATTTATCCTGAAGTGGAAGTAAAAATTAGTCCTGATATCAGCGGTGAAATAGTTGAGCTGAATGTGGAAGAAGGAGACAGTGTAAAACGGGGACAAATACTTGCAAGAATTTATGCTGACATTTATGCACTGCAACGTGATGAAGCTGCATCAAGAGTAAATCAAAGCCAGGCTGTAGTTGGCAATAGCCAGGCTTCTATGGAAGGATTAAAAGCTACATTGGAACAAGCTCAAACAAACTATGACCGGAATAAAAAATTGTTTGATGATAAAATAATTTCAAAAGCAGAATTGGAAAATTATGAAATCAGTCTACGGTCAGCAAAAGCAAATATCAATGCGGCTCAGCAGAATGTAAAAAGTTTGCAGGCAGGTGTACAATCGGCACAAACAGGATTGAGCTCAGCAAATAAAAATTTAGGCAGAACTACTTTGGTGGCACCTATGAATGGTGTTATTTCTTCTTTGATCGTTAAAAAAGGTGAGCGGGTAGCAGGCAACAGTTTTAATATCGGTACAGAAATGATGCGGGTGGCAGATATGAGTGTGCTGGAACTGCGTGTGGATGTTGGCGAAAATGATATTGTAAAAATGAATATAGGCGACAGTGCCGATATAGAAGTGGATGCGTATAACAACCGGAAATTTAAAGGCGTTGTTACACAAATAGCAAGCAGCACTAAATCCGGTTCCCTGGGGGTACAAGTGAGTAATGATGTAACAAATTATGAAGTACGCATTCGGCTGATACCTGATTCGTATAAAGATTTGTTTGATCCTAACAAACCAAAACGTTTTCCATTTCGCCCCGGTATGAATGCCAGTGCCGATATAAAAACAAAACGAATAGATAATGTACTTTCTGTTCCGATAACTACGGTAAATGCAAGAGTAAAGGGAAGTGATAAAACAGCCGCCGATAAAAAGAAGGACGATACAAAAAATAAAGGCGAAGATGCCATAAACCAACTAGACGAAGCAGTACTTACTGATGAACTGGAAGAGATCGCATTTGTTTTACAGGCAGATGGGAAAGTAAAGAAAGTAGTAGTGAAATCGGGTATTCAGGATATTAATTATATAGAAGTATTAAGTGGTTTAAAAGAAGGCGATGAAGTAATAACCGGACCTTACACTGCCATAAGCAAAACTTTAAAAGATGGTATGAAGGTAAGGGTAGTGGCGAAGGATAAATTGTTTGATTAGCATTCTGAAAACAGGAATTAATTTTTTTTAAAACCGGATTTGTTTCCGGTTTTTATTTTTTATGAACAGTTCATTATCTATTTTTATACTCTAAACGTTTAATTCACTTCATTATTCAAATCATCGGTTATGTACGGTATCATCGGCAGCGGCAGTTGGGCTACAGCACTTACCAAAATTCTTACAAATAAAAAACACCCGGTGAACTGATGCATACGCAATACTGCAAATATTAATTTCCTTAAAATTATTAAAACAGCGTAAGTGATTAAAGAACTGGTTTACTTTCCAGATATACTGTATCAGGTGAAAAATCAATGTAATCATTCCATTGTATAACACCATCTATTGCTTTCACCTTTTTGCAAAAAGCCTCATCTTTCAATGGTTCATATACCGGGTAATTGAGATATGCAAGTAAATCGAATAATTTTACTTCCTTGTTAGTAAACGTAAGTAGTAGTTTATAATCGGCTTTGTATTCTACAGTTAAAACTCTTGGGTTCATAAAATTATTTTAAAGGATCAATTCTAAAAACGCTGTTACCTGTTACTGCCAGTTCCCAGTTCGCCATTAAATCTTCCCGATGAATTTCTATCCATGCCCTGATTAATTTTTCTTTATTCGCAGGCAATGACCCTTCCAGTAAGTTCCCGTCAGGGATTTCATAAACAGCTTCCATGCCACTATACTTTACATGTATATGCGGTAACTTATGTTGTTTGGTATCTAAATAATACATCGCAACAATTAAACCATAAAACATAGAGATAACAGGCATAATACCATTTTTGTAAAGATAAAAAATCTTTCCATTAGGATATATGAATAATTAGCCCAAAAATTCTCTATTGAACTACTGGAATGATTTCCTTTCGTAATTTCGTTGCCTAAATTGCACTATGGCAAACAATAGATTCGGCATAATAGGCAGTGGCTCCTGGGCTACAGCACTTACCAAAATTCTTACAGATAAAAAATACCCGGTGAACTGGTGGATACGCAATGCTGAAAATATTGATTTCATAAAAAAACGTAAACACAATTCCCATTACCTCAGTTCGGTTTTATTTGAAACTTCACTATTGAATATGAGTGATGATATAACTGCAGTGGTAAAAGATTCTGATATATTAATTATTGCTGTTCCTTCGGCATATGCAGTACAGGCCTTGGAAAAACTTTCAGAGAAAGATTTAAATAATAAAAAAATTATATCGGCTATAAAAGGATTGTTGCCGGAAAAAAATGTGTTGTTGAATTATTATCTGCAACAACAATTTAATGTGCCGCTTGATAATTATTTTGCTGTTCTGGGTCCCTGCCATGCAGAAGAAGTGGCTGCAGAAAAATTATCATACTTAACTATTTCCGGAACAGATTTAACCGAAGCATCCCGAATTGCTTCGGCATTGCAAAATGAGTATATCAACACCATCATTAATCATGATATACTGGGTGTGCAGTATGCTGCTGTTTTAAAAAACATTTATGCAATGGGCGCCGGCATTGCACACGGGTTGGATTACGGCGATAATTTTCTCAGTGTATATATCGCCAATGCTGCGGATGAGATGGCTGTGTTCTTAAAAAAATTTGGAGCAGAAGATATTGTAGTAGGTGAGCATGGAGCTGACGACCCGATAACGCATCGTAAATCTCCGAACTATGCGGCATCCGTATATCTTGGCGATTTGCTTGTTACCTGCTATTCACTTTACAGTCGTAATCGTGGGTTTGGCAATTTAATTGGTAAGGGATATTCGGTAAAAGCAGCACAACTGGAGATGAATATGGTGGCTGAGGGCTATAATGCGTCAAAATGTATATATGAAATAAATAAAAGTATTGATGCGGCAATCCCCATTGCTGATACAGTTTATAAAATTCTCTGGGAAGGCATTAAACCTGCCGATGGCTTTAAACGGATTGAAGATGTGCTGGTCTGAGTTAGTGAGTGGTGAATAGTGAGTAGTGAATTGCAAGCTTTAATTAACAAAAAAACTTAACCCTATGACAACTTTATTTCCCGGATTTGGACCCGCTGCCATTTTTATAATGGTGCTTTGCCTGGCGATAAATCAATTTTATTTGTTCCTGAAACATCGTCATCAAAAAAAGTTTTAATTTTCTCATAGAAATATAAAATATGATCCAGTTTTTTCAAATCCTGTTTTTTACAGCCGCTATTGTGTTGGTTGTTTTAAATGTGATTGAGTTTAATAAACACCAGGAGCATAAAAATGAAGCAGCAGATAAAAGATACAAGATAAAATGGTTCAGCTTTATACTTACATCAATTGTTGCAATTGGATTGGTATTAAATATTGTTATACAATGGTTCAAAAAGGGCTAAAAAAATAACTCCGCTGCTATCCCATCCGCAAATAATTTCCCTTCTCTTGTCAATTTCAAAAAATTATTTTCTTCAATCATTTTTCCTTCGTTAATATATTTCATACTCTTAACTACTAACTCTGAACTCTGAAATCTTCTTAAATCCAAACCTTCCATCGTCCTCAACGAAGTCATAATATATTCATTCAGCTTTTGAGTTTCAGTTAGTATTTCTTTCTCATAAGGGATAATCCCTTTTTGAATGGACTCAA
>JANOFP010000040.1:0-1972 GCA_031413675.1 Bacteroidota bacterium | reverse complement strand
CTACAACCAGGATAAATAATAATAATCGCATGAAGTTTTGTTTTGTGGCAACAAAAATAGCCATTGCCGCCAATTAGCTCAGAAAAATTTTATGAGTAGCGAAAAGAATTAAAGTACGGGAATATTGAATGATTATCTTCGCCACCATTTTAAAAAAATATGCAGGTAAATTTAAAATCGTTCCGGCTTTTAGTCCGTCATCATAAATCCAGGTTGAAACGTTTTCTTTCTAAAATAGAAAGAAAACAACCGAAAAATATTTACGCAACCTTGGAAAAAATTGATAAAGAAGTCTGGAAGGAAACAGATTGTTTGAGTTGCGCCAATTGTTGCAAAACAATGACGCCAACTTATACAGTAAAAGATATAAACCGGATTTCAAAACATTTTAAAATGACGCCGGATGCCTTCCGGAAAAAATGGCTGAAGAAAGATCGGGTAGGAGACTGGATGAATAAACATATTCCCTGTCAGTTTTTAAATCATGAAACAAATATGTGTAATATCTACGCTATCCGCCCTGAGGATTGTAGTGGCTTCCCGCATCTTACTAAAAGAAAGTTGGGTGATTATATTCATGTGCATAAGCAAAACCTGGAGTATTGCCCCGCTACGTATAAGATGGTAGAGAAATTATTGCAAATTGAAAATTTGAAATTGCAAAATAAAAAACTCTTGATTACTGACTCTTGACTACTGACTACTCACCACTCATCACTCACTTCTTTACAACATCACATCTTCAATAAAAAAATACTCCGGATCACCATGTTTAGGTAGTGTTATGGATAGAATATCAAATTGAATATTTTTAAATTCAGGATGTTGAAATAAATATTCTTCGGCGGCACGTTGTAAATTTTTAAATTTCTTTTTTGTTACAAATTCTTCGGGATAGCCGGCGATATTACTGGTTCTTGCTTTTACTTCTACAATATGTAATAGATTTTTTTTGGTAGCTATAATATCTATTTCATGATAGGAGTACCGCCAGTTGCGGTGCAGTATTTCAAAATCATTTTTCTTTAGCCAGTTGTAGGCAAGTGCTTCGCCCATTTCGCCCAGTTCATTATGTTCTGCCATGGAAAATGATTTATTTAAAGATAATGCTTTCTCTTTTTAGCGAATACGCTGATCAGGGCTTTAAAGTGTCATCAATCAGTTAGTGTCTTGTCATGCTGAGGAACGAAGCATCTCAGAGACTTGAGCCTGAGTTCCAGTAGTAGTCTCTGAGATTCCTCGCAAAGCCTCGGAATGACAAGAGCCAAATTGGTTGATGAGTTCCTCCTTCGACAGTATGAAAAGACACTAAAATTTGAAGTTTCAACGCGATACATCGTCTGTTGATTTCTTATTCCACTATCGTGAATAAATTAAACCTGAGATTACCCCAATTCTTTTATTTTTGCAACTCACTCAATCAAATCAATCATGAAGATTAACAGCAGACAGATACTCTTTACAGGCATACTCGTTCTACTTGCTACGGCATGTAAATATTTTTTCGGACCCGATCTTGACTGGTCTGGTTTTTCACCCGTAATCGCTATCGCCCTGTTTTCCGGATTTATTATGAAGGAAAGGAATTTGTCTTTTGTACTTCCTTTTGTGGCTTTATTGCTTAGTGATGTATTTATCCAGTTTTTATATTCAGCAGATTTATTTCCATATGCTGGTTTTTATAGCTCTCAATGGATAAATTATGCAATACTACTGGCTTCCACTTTGATTGGCTGGATGCTGAAAGGCAGAAACCTTGCAAGCCTGGCTACTGGAGCTATAGCCGCACCCACTGCTTATTTTTTAATTTCTAATTTATCAGTTTGTACACTGCCTGACCAAACTGATAAATTAGAAATTAAAAAATAAGCAGTTGGTGCGGCTATAGCTCCAGTAGCCAGGCTTGCAAGGTTTCTGCCTTTCAGCATCCAGCCAATCAAAGTAGAAGCCAGCAGTATTGCATAATTTATCC
>JANOFP010000039.1:0-3430 GCA_031413675.1 Bacteroidota bacterium | reverse complement strand
CAATATGGTACGCCGGCATCGAATAGAATAAAAGGTGCTGCAAGCGGAAGTAAAGCCTGGAAGACAAGATTGGTTGGAACTTATAATGACGATGAAAAATCTTATCTCTATTCACCTTGTTTTAATATTTCGGGGTTAAGTAATCCAACCCTAAGTTTTAGTGTGGCTTTGGATTTAGAAGATTGCGGTGCTGGATTTTGTGATGGGGCTTATGTAGAATATTCAGCTGATGGTTTAACCTGGATAAGATTAGGTGCATCGGGTCAGGGTACCAATTGGTATAATAAAACATATACAGGTAATCATTTATGGAGTGTACAAAATTATAACCGCTGGCATGTGGCAACTATTCCTTTGCCAACCGGATTACAGCAATTGCGATTGCGTTTTGTAATGCAGTCAGATATGCTTGCAAACCGTGATGGAATAGCAATCGATGATATTCATGTTTACAATAATCCGTTGGGTATCTATGATGGAATTACTATGACAACACCGGTTACACAAACAATTAATGGTGGAACTAACTGGACTGATTTTATTGTCTCCGGAAAATTAATTGCATCGGTAAATGCCAACAACCAAAACCTAGGCGTAACGAATGCACAAGCATATATCAATACAATAACTGACCGTTCTACAAACGGGCAATATTATCACGACAGAAATATCGTAATCCATCCCACAAATAAAAATTTAAGTGATTCTGTTACGGTTCGCTTTTATTTTTTAGATAAAGAAACTGACTCTCTCATTTTTGCTACGGGCTGTGGTGTTTGTACCAAACCATCTCAATTCACTCAATTGGGAATTACAGAATACAACGACACAACGAATACAACCGAGAATGGTTTACTTACGGATAATGGTCCGGGCAATTGGAAATATTATACTTCATCAAGTGTAATAAAAGTCCCTTTTGATAAAGGGTATTATGCAGAATTTAAAACAAAAGATTTTTCCGAATTCTGGTTAAATAATGGCGGCTTGGATAAAGCTCATGCTTTTCCTGTTGAGCTGTTAAATTTTACAGCAACGAAACAACCCGACAATAATGTTCGACTAGACTGGACGACAGCGTTTGAATTTGGAATCAACAGAACAGAAATAGAAGTGGCCAAAGGAAATGTAAACCTTCAGCAAAATAATTTTACAACAATTGGTACAGTAAACAGTAATGGCAATTCTGCACAGGCACAGAGTTATAATTTTACAGATAATGAGGTGAATAAATCCGGAGTTCGCTATTATCGGTTAAAACTTATTCATAATGAAGGAGTATATAGTTATTCATCCTTCAAACCAATTGTATTTGAAAATAGCCTGATGGGAGAAATTTATCCCAACCCATCGAATGGCAATTTCAATCTTGCATTTCAAGCAGTTGCCGGAGAAAAAATAATGGCAAAACTGTACGATGCCAAAGGTCGGGAACTGAGAAACCTTGAATCTATTGCAACAGGGGATATTCAAAAATTTAACATGAATATAAGCGATGAAAGAATTCCTGCAGGTATATATATGATTCGAGTAAACCTGGGAACAATCATAAAAACATTCAGAGTAATAAAACAATAAAGCAAAGAGGTAACAGCATTTTAAAACTGTTACCTCTTTGCAATTTGCTACTAAAATTATTTTAGTCCCAACTCTTTTTTGCAATACCGGCTGCAACAGCCGCCAATGCTTTTTCAGCATTCATCAGAGTTGTCAATTTGTTTCCTTTTCCATCATTGCCTTGAGCCATATAAGCACCCCGGGCTGTTTTAGTAATAACAGCATCGAGCATCGTAACACCTTTTTCTTTTGTTTTTACGTTATACGCAGTAATTTTTAAATCAGACATGGTTAAAAACTTTTTGGTTAGTAATAATTGAAATTAGGGAAATATGTTCCGCTGCCTTAGAAAACTTCCTAACAAATCTGGAAAAAATAAAAAACCAGCCTAAACGGCTGGTTTGTAGAAATTTATTTTTCTAATAAACGAATTCCAATTTTTTTTACACATCAATCTTTGCATACTTGGCATGTGTTTCTATAAATTCTCTTCTTGGTGCCACTTCATCACCCATTAACATACTAAAAACACGATCTGCTTCTGCAGCACTTTCAATTGTTACTTGTTTCAATGTCCTTGTTTCTGGATTCATGGTTGTATCCCAAAGTTGATCAGCATTCATTTCTCCCAAACCTTTGTAGCGTTGCACATTCACCGTGTCTTCTCGGCCATTTGCAAACTTTGTTACATACATTTTTCGTTGCTCCTCATTCCATGCATAGGATTGATCTTTTCCTTTTTTTACTAAATACAATGGCGGCTGAGCTATATACACATAACCCTGTTCCACTAATTCTTTCATATACCTGTAAATAAAAGTAAGAATCAAGGTTGCAATATGACTGCCATCCACATCGGCATCGGTCATAATAATTAATTTGTGATAACGGAGCTTAACAATATTTAATGCTTTGGGATCTTCAACCGTTCCTACCGTAACACCCAATGCAGTGTACATATTTCTTATCTCTTCATTTTCATAAATCTTATGCTCCATTGCTTTCTCCACATTCAAAATTTTACCCCGCAATGGAAGTATTGCCTGAAAACTTCTGTCTCTTCCTTGTTTTGCTGTACCACCGGCACTATCACCCTCAACTAAAAATAATTCGCATCGATTCGGGTCTCTATCACTGCAATCAGCTAATTTTCCAGGAAGCCCACCACCACTTAATACAGACTTTCTTTGAACTAATTCTCTTGCTTTTCGTGCAGCAGCTCTTGCTTGTGCAGCAAGGATTACTTTATTGATGATACTTTTTGCCTCTTTCGGATTTTCTTCTAAGTAAGCTTCTATTGCTCTTGATACAGTTGAATCTACTACACCCATTACTTCACTGTTGCCCAGTTTTGTTTTTGTTTGTCCTTCAAACTGTGGCTCGGGAACTTTGACCGAAATTATAGAAGTTAATCCCTCACGAAAATCATCACCTTCAATTTCCACTTTTGCTTTTTCAAACAGGCCGTTCTTATCACCATAGCTTTTGAAGACCCTCGTCAATGCCCGGCGGAAACCGGATACATGGGTACCTCCTTCAATGGTGTTGATGTTGTTTACATATGAATAGATGTGTTCGTTGTAGCTGTCGTTATAATTTAATGCCACTTCCACCGAAACATTGGTATGCGGGTCTTTACCTTCCACAAAGATCACTTTTGGTATCAGTGAATTGCGCCCGGCGCTATGGTCCAGCATTTCCACAAATTCAACAATACCCCCTTCGCTGTAAAATACATTATTGTAATATTCGCCGTTCTCTTCTTTTTCACGCAGATCGGTCAGGATGATGCGGACACCCCGGTTGAGGTAAGACAATTCCCGCAGGCGGCCTTCGAGAATATCTTTATTATAAACGGTAGCAATAAAGATGC
>JANOFP010000038.1:0-2567 GCA_031413675.1 Bacteroidota bacterium | reverse complement strand
CATGTCCATCCGGAAAAAGATCCATTTTCAAAATCAATATTCGGAGGACATGACTGGGCATTTGTTTTTTGAAAAAATAAAACAGGTATTGAAAAACAGAAAATAATCTGAAATGAAAAAAAACGAATGAGTTTAATATTTTGATTTTTTATGTAACGCACCTGCCCAATTTGATTTCTTAAAGTTAAAACTTAGTTTGGATAAAACGGATGGGAATAAAGGATAGTTGCTTTAAAAATTGCAGGTAAGAGAAGGGAATTAAAAATATTTGCGATTAAAATGTTGTTTAGATACAATTAGGGAAATGTTACATAAGTTTTACTTTGCAATCTTTGCGTTTAACTTTGCGTTCTTTGCGGTTAAAAATCTTCGACAAAAACTACAAAGAACCTGAAGAAAATAAAACGTAAAGTAAGCTCAAATTTTTCTCAGATTCATTTTTAAACATATTAAGACTTGAACTTAATCATTGAAACTAATAAAATGGATGCTTTCATTTAATCGAGCTCTTCAATCATGATCTTTCTCCATCTCACTTTTATTCCGCCGCCATCATGTATTTGTAAAGCAATAAAACCTGTGCCGGTGCCAATCTTTTCATCTTTCATATTTACCATCATATGTCCATTTAGCCAGGTGGTTACTTCATCACCTTTAACTTCCAATTTTAATTTATTCCATTTTCCTGTCTTCAAATATTTTTCATGAAGTGGATTGGGTTGCCTTAGCCAGCCCCGCCCATATGATTCATAAATGCCGCCAGTATGATTATTTAATGGAGCCACTTCACATTGCCAGCCACTAATTTTTACACCATCAATAGAAGAACGGAAGAATACACCACTGTTTCCATTTGACTCCTGTTTGAATTCTAACGTGAGAATAAAATTTTTATACTTTTTATCCGTGGACAAATAACCATATTGTTTATCAGGTCCGCTTTCACAAATCAGGTGGCCTTTTTCTACATACCATTTTTCTGTACCATGAATAGTCCACCCGGTTAAATCATTTCCATTAAAAATTGAAACCGGTTTGCCAGATAATAAAAACAAGGGAATGATAAAAGCAGTAAGAATAATATGTTTCATTTTCATTTATTTAAAACAAGTTAAGTATTTTAGGTGATCCAAAACTACTATTATGTTTATACCGATTGCAGACGATAATTCAGATCGCACCCTTCAGCCATACGTCAATTATATTTTTATTGCTTTGAATATTTTAGTGTGGATTGTATTCCAGGGAATGAGTGGGGAATCAGCATTTACCTATGCGTATGCTACTGTGCCTGTTGAAATAATAAATGGATCTGATATTGTTACGGATTCTAAAAACTATATTGATCCAAATACCGGGATAAAATTTTTAATTCCAGGTCTCGGTGTTACTCCGATACCTGTTTATTTCACGTTGCTCACCTCCATGTTTATGCATGGAAGTTGGATGCATCTTCTTGGCAATATGCTTTACCTGTGGATCTTTGGAGATAATATTGAAAACAGATTAGGTCGTACCCGTTTTATTATTTTTTATTTATTAACCGGAATTATTGCTTCCTTAAGTCATGTGTTTTCAACAGTCATGTCCACACAAAATTCTGTAGTACCAAGTCTCGGTGCATCGGGTGCTATATCAGGCGTTCTCGGTGCTTATTTAATGTTATTTCCAAAACGAAAGGTCAAGATGTTTATCATAAGAGCTGTGATTGATGTGCCATCCTGGGTAGCGTTAGGTGCATGGATTGTATTGCAGGTAGTAATGGGTTTAGGATTATTAGGCGGGGATACGGGTGGAGGAGGAGTAGCATATGCTGCGCATATCGGTGGATTTTTAGCTGGATTAATATTGATAAAATTTTTTGATCCGTTAAAGAAAAATTTATTGCAGCAATAAAAATTTATTTAATAAGTGTCTATGCCGTTTGAGTTTTTGTTTTATATCTAAACTCCGCTTATCTTCCTTTTTCATGCCATCAACAACAGGATTTAAACGAACAATAAGTTTTACTACTGCTGCTTCATTGGTTGTTGGTGGTGTAATTGGCTCAGGAATTTTTATGCGCCCTGCAGAAATGGCCGGGCAACTCGGTTCTCCTTTTTTGATTATGATGGCTTGGGTGATTGCAGGGATTATTACCTTATTAAGTGCAATGTCAACTGCGGAAATTGGGGCTATGATGCCGGAGACCGGCGGGCAATATGTTTACATGAAAAAAATCTACGGAGATTTCTGGGGCTATCTTTTTGGCTGGGCAAATTTTGCTGTAATCAATACAGCCGGAACAGCGGCCATTGCTTTTATTATAGGCCAGTACTTTGAATATTTTGTAAAGTTGCCACGGTTTTCAGAAACGGTTGAGCAATCAACTTTTTTTCATATGCCCATGATGGGCGATATTTTTCCACTGCAAAATTTCGGTGTAAAAATATTTACAATACTTGTACTTGCAGTGCTGTCATTCATTGGCTACTACAGTACAAAAGCAGGAGGTGCTTTGCAGCGTTGGCTTACGTATATAAAAGTAGTTGCCATATTATTTCTTGTATTCGGATTGTTTTTTTCCG
>JANOFP010000037.1:0-2853 GCA_031413675.1 Bacteroidota bacterium | reverse complement strand
CGCTTTTTATTTTACAGATGAACTTTCCTTCAAATCTTTTATTCTTTTGTTCATCACCCGAAACCAGATTGGGGGAAATAAAGAAAGTAAAACCATGCCCGGATAGCCGGTTGGCATTTGTGGTGAATCATTGTGATGACGGAGTAACTGATACTTGCGACTGGCAAGGTAATGATGGTCGCTATGGCGGCTGAGTTCAAAAAGAAAAAGTCTTCCGATTATATGATCGCTATTCCAGCTATGTGCCGGCATAGCCCGTTCGTATTTTTCATCTGCAATTTTTTTACGTTGCAATCCGTAATGTTCTATATAGTTTACCGTTTCAAGTAAAAGAATTCCAATACCTGCGGCGAGAAGGTAGTACAGTGTAATAAGCCATCCGAAAGTGAAGATGATAATGGTAATAAACACACTCTGGATAATTGTAAATTGAATCATTTCATTATACAATGAGAAAACAGGCTTATTATTCTTCTTTACATCACTGGCGGCAATCTTCCAGGCGCTGAGATACCCCGTGAATACACTACGAAAATAAAAACGGTACACCCACTCATTATACCGGGCACTGCTGGGATCGTTTGGAGTAGAAACTTTTTTATGATGACCTTTATTATGTTCAATAAAAAAATGCATGTATTGTGAAGTAAGCAATAACATTTTTGCAAGCAGTTGTTCAAACTTATTAGCTCTATGACCAAGCTCATGTGCCACATTAATACCAAATACGCCACAGAGTGAGCCCATTACCCAAATTCTTCCGGCAATATCATACCACTGCAGGTTATTATCCGTCATAGAAAAAAGAAACTTTATCAATAATACATATTGAAAAATTACTGCTATATAAAGTAGTATGTCATACGTTCGATCAGCTTTTACCATTTCTTCTTCCGCTTCAGCTAAGTTTTTTTCTTTAGGTTTAATAAATAATTCAAGCAGGGGTACAAAAAACCATACCCACACTAAAGGCATCCAAACCTGCCAGCCGGTAATAGTAAAAGAATAAAATGCGCCGACGAATAAAATAAATGGTAAAGCATATTTAAGTGCCCGGATGTGCATACTCTTTATTATTTCTATAAATGTAAAAATATTTTCTGTTCTTTAACGTTTTATAACAAAAGCATTTAAACTTTATAACTTTGTGCACGTCTCTTTAAAAGTTAGTCACTTTCCCAGATTCTCAGTATCAGAATAAAATAGTTAACTCATGTCTTCAACTAATCAAAGTAAAAACCTGCATCTTTTATGGCGTGCCGGGTTCGGACCTGCCGTAGAACAGTTAGGTGATCTGGATAAATTTTCTCCAAAACAATTTTTTAAAGCATTAATTAAAGCCTCGGAAAAAAGACCGGAGTATATTGATGTGGCCGATGATTATCTAAAAGGTTTGGTAATGGGTATTGAAGAAATTGGACGGCAGCAGAAAAAAGAAATGACAGTTGATAAACGCAAAGAAGTTCAACAAAAAAACCGTCAGGGTGTACGCAACCTGAATATGTATTGGATGCATGAGATGGTGAATACGGGGGCACAGCTTCGGGAAAAATTAGGTTTTTTCTGGCACGGGCATTTTGCCTGCCGCAATCTCAATGTTTTTTATCAGCAGGGATTGCTTGATATTATTCGTAGGAATGCCCTGGGAAGTTTCAGAACAATGCTGCATGAAGTTTCGAAAAGTGCAGCCATGCTTAATTTTTTAAATAATCAGCAAAACAGAAAAGATCATCCGAATGAAAATTTTGCACGGGAAGTAATGGAGTTATTTACACTTGGCAGAGGCAATTATACAGAAGTTGATATTAAAAATGCAGCAAGAGCATTTACAGGATGGGGCTCCAATGTAAAAGGAGAGTTTCAGTTTCGCAGGTTTCAGCATGACTTTGGTAGCAAAACAGTTCTTGGTAAAACAGGAGACCTGTTTGGCGAAGAAGTACTTGATTTATTATTAGCACAGAAGCAAACCGCAAAATATATTACTCAAAAGTTTTATAAATTTTTTGTAAATGAAATACCGGATGAGAAAAATATTGAGTGGCTGGCCGATCGGTTTTATAAAAATGATTATAACATCAGCAAACTCTGCGAAGATATTTTTACCAGCGACTGGTTTTATGAAGAAAAAAATATTGGAGCTAAAATTAAGAGCCCGGTTGAATTATTAGTTGGCATACAAAGAGTACTTCCAATGAAATTGGAAAATGAAGAAGCGTTGATGTTATTGCAAAGAGTATTGGGTCAACTCTTATTTTATCCACCCAATGTAGCAGGCTGGCCGGGTGGTAAAGCATGGATTGATAGTTCTTCATTAATGATGCGGATGCGAATACCACAAATGCTGAATGATCAGGATGAAATGAATGTAAAACCAAAAGATGATGATGATACAATGATGGGCAGAAAGAGTAATAAAAATGAAGACCCAAAACAAAAAGGCAATAAACAATTGGGCAGGCTGGGCAAACCAATTTTAGTAAATATTGACTGGACTAAATATGTAAAAAATTTTGAGTCAGTACAAAGAGAAAATTTACTGGAAGGATTAAATAAAACTTTATTACTTACAAAAAAGAATGTGGGTGCTGAATTGATAAAAAAATTCAGTGATGAAAGTGGCAGAGAAAATTTTATAAAATCGGCCACGATACAGATAATGAGTACGCCGGAATACCAGTTATGCTGATTGCAAATTTAAAATTTCAAATTGCAGATTTATGGCTTAACAATTTGCAATTTGAAATCTTCAATTTTAAATTTTAAAATATGTTGATTAAAAGAAAACAATTTATCCAGGTTGGTTCATTAGCAACCGCCTCACTCATGCTTCCAAAGTTTTTAAAAGCTTTTGAA
>JANOFP010000036.1:0-8041 GCA_031413675.1 Bacteroidota bacterium | reverse complement strand
AATTGTCCATACGATAATTTTTTTCCTGTGGCAGTATGAACTACAAAACCATTTTCTGTTTTACAGGTAGCTGCATCTACATTCCATGTTTGTGCTGCCGCCGGTAGCCATCATTCCAAACATCGGATGATTGTAAACAGCGTCAACCGGTGCAGATTCATATTTCACTTTACTCCAGTCTGCATCCAGCTCATCGGCTAACATCATGGGCAATGCCGTATAAGAACCTTGTCCCATTTCAGAGTGATTCACAATTACAGTAACAATATCATCTGTTCCAATTCGGATGAATGCATTGGGAATAAAATCCGTGGCTACCGGAGAAGCAGAAAGTTTTCCAAAAGAAGGTATGTGAAAACTGAGCAGCAGTCCGCCACCTGCAAGTGCAGTTATTTTTAAAAACTGCCTGCGGCCGTTTGATTTGGTTTGTTCCATAATATGAGCTTTTGAAATTGGGGATTAAGTTATACATTATTTATGAGATGGAAATTTATTATTGAAATTCTCCAGATAAATTTTAAAACATAATTGACAGCTACCAGCGATTTTTATTCATCTTTGAATTGTACTAAATTTTTAACATCGTAGGTAAATATTACCTTAATGCACAATTTGCTATTTTTAAGCATTCAACTTGTTTACCAATAAAAATCTTTACATGAGTTCTTCCTTTTTTGCAAACAGCTATTCAAGATTATTATTAACAACTATTGGATTTGTAATTCAACTTTTTGCGAATGCGCAAAGCCGGGACATAAGTTATTTGTCTTCGGGAGGGAAGCTAAATCCACTTCAGGCCATTATGGATATAAGACACTATACAATTTCATTGGATGTAGATATCGAAAATAAAAAAATAGCGGGGAGTACGGAAATTGAGATAGTACTTTCCAAAAAAACAGATACTTTATTATTTGATTTGGTTTATTTACTTCAGGTGACTAAAATTAAAGTCAATAATAAACAAGTGCGGTTTGAACACAAAAAAGATAAGATTTTTATAACCGCTGATGCAGCATTTCAAGCAGGAAAACAAATTATTAAAATAGAGTATGGTGGAGAACCACCTGTTGCCGTAAGGCCACCATGGTTCGGAGGATTTACCTGGACAAAAGACAGGAGTGGGAATCCATGGGTTGCTATTAATTGTCAAAAAGAAGGAGGTAGAATTTATTTTCCCTGTAAAGACCATCCAAGTGATGAACCCAATGAAGGCGTTGACATGTATATTACTGTTCCGAAAAATTTAGTGGTTGCAGGCCCGGGCCTTTTACAAAAAGTGGTAACAACAAAAAACAAACAAACCTACCATTGGAAAACAAATTATACCATTAGCAATTATTGCGTAGTATTTAATATTGGAAAATATAAAGTGGTGAGCAAAGACTTTACCACTATAAATGGCAATGTGGTGCCGATTCAATTTTATGTTTTAGAAGAAGATACTGCCCAGGCAAAAAAACTAATTGAACTTAAAGAAAGAGATACAAAAGTGTTGGAGAAATATTTTGGCGAATACCCATGGGTAAAAGAAAGAATCGGAATTTCCGCAGTGCCTAATTCCGGAATGGAACACCAAACAAACATTACATTTCAAAATAAATTTGTTTACAGTAAAATCGGAGAAAGTGATTATTCCGCTAATTTATTTCATGAATATGCTCATGAATGGTGGGCAAACAAAGTTACCAATAAGGACTGGGCGCATATGTGGATACAAGAGGGAATTGCAACGTATGCCGAGGCTTTAATTTATTATGAGTTGGGCGGCCAGGAGGCTTATGATAAAATCATCAACAGACATAAAATGGGTATTAAGTACAAAAAGCCCATGGTGGGTGGCGATGAATTAACTGAAGATGAAACATATGTTGATACCGATATTTATACAAAAGGTTCTTTTTTTATGCATAGTTTAAGATATGTTATAGGTGATGAGCTATTTCTATCCACTATAAAAAAACTGTCGACAGACCCGAAATATACATATGATAATTTTGTAACTACCGACGACGTGGAGAAGTTGTTTAGCCATGAATCAAAACATGATCTAAAATTCTTTTTTTATTTTTATACCCGAACCACCGACGTACTTGATATCTCAATACAAGAAACAGGGTATCAAAAATATTTAATAAAAGTGAACAACTTTTTTATGCCACTTCCTTTTGATATTACAACCCACGAAGGAGTAAATAAAACCATCATCAATAAAGAGGGAATTACAGTTAATAGCACAGTGCCGCCACAAGTGGATGTAAAAGGATATTATTTAAAAAAAATAACACTACAATAATGGGGTACAAAAAATTTGTATTAGTTGCGCTTTTAAGTATTTCTATTAATTATTGTTTTGCCGATAAGTACCCACGCAATTATTCAGTTGATATTATTCATTATATTTTTGAACTAAAGCTGTCTGACAATACAGATGAAATATTCGGAAAAGCGACTATTCGTATTTTATTTAAAAAAGCGGATATCAAACAAATCAGACTTGATCTGATAAACAGGACTGAATTAAGATTAAGGAAAGGGATGGTAGTAGAATCTATCACTTATAATAATATTAAAGTTGAATTCACTCATCAGAATGATGAATTGTTCATTCAGCTTGGTATGCCGGCAGAAAAAGATAAAACAAGTACAGTCGTAGTTCATTATAAAGGAATACCTGCTGACGGATTAAGAATTGGTCCAACTAAATATGGGGATAGAAGTTTTTTTTGTGAAAACTGGCCCAATCGGGCAAGACACTGGTTGCCTACAGTCGATCATCCTTACGATAAAGCTACAAGTGAATTTATTGTAACTGCACCGGCCAGGTACAGAGTAATTTCAAATGGACTTTTGCAGGAAGAATCTCAGATTAATAAAGAGTTTAAGTTGACACATTGGAAGCAATCGGTTCCGGTATCTTGTTGGTTATTTGTTTTGGGAGTTGCAGAATTTGCAGTTCAAAATGCAGATGAATTTGATGGAAAATTAATTCAAACATGGGTTTACCCTAAAGACAGAGAGGCGGGTTTTCATGATTTTGCAAATCTCACCAAACGGGTATTACAGTTTTATACAAATTATGTAGGGCCTTATGTTTATGAAAAATTAGCAAATATACAATCACCGAGTGTTGGAGGTGGAATGGAAACTTCTTCTGCAATTTTTTATAGTGAAAATTTGATTAATGGAAAAGCCGACGATAGATTAAGGGATGTGGTCATTCATGAAATAGCGCATCATTGGTTTGGAAACGCAGTCACGGAGTCCACATGGGATGATGCGTGGTTAAGTGAAGGATTTGCAACTTATTTTACATTACTCTTTTTAGGAAATGTATATGGGCACGAGGAATATATCAATGGTTTAAAAAAAGCTAAAAAATCTGTATTTGACTATAGTAAAAAAGATTCAACTTTCAGTATTGTTGATAACCGCACAGCCGAAAATGGCCCGGTCACTAACAACATCACGTATCAAAAAGGAGCCTGGGTTTTACATATGTTAAGAGAACGCATAGGCCATGCTAATTTCAAAAAGGGAATACAGGCATATTATAGAAAATATATGAATGCCAACGCATCTACCGGTGATTTTATAGAAGAAATGGAAAAAGTATCAAATGAAAATTTAAAACCTTTTTTTAATCAATGGTTGAATAAACCAACTATTTTAAAAATAACCGGGAATTGGGAATATGATATAAAATCAAAACAAATAATTATTAATTTACAACAAGCACAATCATCCGATTTTACATTTGATGTGCCTGTTGAAATTCAGGTTTATGAAGCCGGGGTTAAAACACCTCTGAAATTAAATTTTAATTTAAACTCAAAAACTGTTCAATTTAAAATTTCGTATTCCCAAAAACCGACACTTATACTTCTGGATCCACGAACAGTTTTATTGGCCGACATAGATTTTAAATAAAAAATAATAATCTTAATCTAAGTTTTGTTACTAACGATTTATTAAAGGATTACCTGTTTTTGAAAATAGCAGGATTTTCTTTTGAAAAGAAATTCAGACTTTCTTGTAAGTGTCAAAAATGCAAAAATAGAAGTGTGACATACGGGGCATTGATAGTAATATTTCAGCTTGCCAGCAGCTAAAATAGCTGCATAATATTCCTTACCCCTATCTCTTAATTCTGTAAATTACATCAAGGTCTTTTCAACCCAGCCCTGCATTCCGTTAGAAGGCTTCTTATGAAACGTTTGCTAACATATTATTTCTTACTCTTTTTATTTCCAGCTTCCGTTGTTGCTCAGAAAGTAATTTCGATGAAGATTGAAGGAAGTATCAATCCGGTATCAGCAGATTTTATTCGTAACGGTATTGAAAAAGCAAAAAATGAAAAAGCAGAATGTCTTATCATTCATTTGAATACTCCCGGTGGTTTATTAAAATCAACAAGAGCAATTGTAAGTGAAATATTGGAGTCGCCGGTGCCGGTTGTAGTTTTTGTTTCTCCGGGCGGGGCACATGCAGGTTCGGCAGGTGTGTTTATTACTTTGGCTGCGCATATTGCTGCTATGGCACCGGGTACGAATATCGGTGCAGCACACCCGGTAACACTGCAGGGACAGATGGATACAACTATGAATGAAAAAGTAACCAATGATGCGGCCGCATTTATAAGAACGATAGCAGAAAAAAGAAATCGTAATATGGTATGGGCCGAACGTTCTGTGCGGAGAAGTTATTCATACACCGAAACAGAAGCTTTGGAAGATTCAGCTATTGATCTAATTGCAAAAAATGAAGAGGAGCTACTCAGGTTAATTGATGGAAAAACAGTGGAGTTAAATTCTGGTGCCGTGACATTGCATACGGCATCAGCCACCATCTCAGAATATAAAATGACAGTATGGGAAAAGTTGCTTGATCTTATCAGCGATCCGAATGTTACGTATATTTTATTCCTCGTAGGATTGTTTGGAATTTTATTTGAGCTATATAATCCCGGTGCCATACTACCCGGTATTGTGGGTGTTATTGCATTGGTGCTTTCTTTTTATTCGATGCACACATTGCCCATAAATTATGCAGGCCTGGCTTTGATCATTTTTGCTATCATTCTTTTTTTACTGGAAATAAAAATTGTGAGTCATGGCTTGCTCGCCATTGGTGGTATCATTTCATTATTATTAGGTTCTATGATGCTGTTGAAATCCGGTTCCTCATTGGAGGTTGCAAGAATTTCCCGTGGCGTCATCTTTGCTGCAACGGCAGTGTCTGCACTTTTCTTTCTATTCGTTATCGGGCTTGGCATAAAAGCACAACGAAGAAAACCCGTGAACGGCGTTGAAGGAATGATTGGAACTACGGGTGAAGTGATTGAGATATTGTCACCATCCGGCACCGTAAAAGTGCAGGGTGAAATATGGAATGCAGAATCTATTGCAGGAAATATCAGCGCAGGAGAAAAAGTAAAAATAACCGCTATAAAGAATATGAAACTTTTTGTAGAATCGATTCATCACAGTTAAATTAAAAATTATGGAAAATTATCCTGTAGTGCCGATTGCGATTGTCTTGTTTGTATTAATGATTCTAAGCAGTGCTATCCGCATTTTGCGTGAATATGAAAGAGGTGTCATCTTTCGTCTTGGCCGCTTGATTGGCGGCGATGGAATAAAAGGCCCTGGGCTTATTTTTCTGATACCGGTTATTGATAAAATGGTAAAAGTAAGTCTGCGCACCGTAGTGCTGGATGTACCGCCGCAGGATATCATTACATCAGATAATGTTTCCATTAAAGTAAATGCAGTAGTGTACTTCCGTGTGATAAACCCTCAGAAAGCAATTGTACAGGTAGAAAATTTTTTAGCTGCTACTTCACAGATATCACAAACTACGTTGCGCAGTGTGCTGGGACAATCCGAATTAGATGATCTTCTTTCGCAACGTGAAAAGATTAATCACAGGCTGCAGCAGATTATTGATTCGCAAACAGACCCATGGGGAATAAAAGTTTCTAATGTGGAAGTGAAACAAATCGATCTGCCGCAGGAAATGCAACGGGCTATGGCCAAACAAGCCGAAGCAGAAAGAGAACGTCGTAGTAAAGTGATTGCTGCCGAAGGAGAATTCCAGGCTTCTCAACGATTAGCTGATGCAGCAAAAATTCTGGCAGGCGAACCCAGTGCATTAACGCTTCGTTATCTGCAAACACTACGGGAAATTGCAACTGAAAATAATTCAACAACAATTTTCCCTGTTCCGATTGATTTGCTAAAACCGTTTTTAAAAATGGGTGGAAAAGCTGAATCGTAAGATATTCTTATGCTATAGCTAAGTATTCTGGCAATAGATAAAAACTAAATGATAACACCCCTATTTAAATGAAACCGAAAAACTGAATGTAACAATCAGCCTCCGGCCATGTACTAAATTTTCCTCCCTTATATTCGCATCTTTCGCAGGACAATAAGTACGTAACTTTAAATATCTTACTGATTTAATAATTGAATGGCAAACATCATCGATTTAAAACTTCCACGGGCTATTGCAGATGCATTGCGTATCCCCAGAAATGATGCAAGAAGACAACAAATTCGTGTGTTAAAAAAATTACTGAAGAAAGCAAGGTTTACTGAGTTTGGTCAGCAATACCATTTTGATGACATTATGATGAGCCGGCATGCGGGTAAAAGTTTTCAGGAGCATGTGCCGATTCATGATTACAATAAAATATATGAAGCCTGGTGGAAGAAAACACTAGAGGGTGTACCGGATGTAACCTGGCCCGGAAAAATAAAATATTATGCACTCAGCAGCGGCACTTCGGAATCGGCAAGTAAATATATTCCGATCACCAAAGAATTGCTGCGCAGCAATACAATTAACTATATCAAACAATTCATATCCCTTTTTAATTACGAACATCTGCCACGCAATGCAATGACAAAAGGATTTCTGATGCTGGGTGGTGCTACTGATTTGCAAAAAGGAAAAGCGGGTTGGTATGCCGGCGATCTTAGTGGCATACTCGCCAAGAAAAGACCTTTCTGGTTTCAAACTTTTTATAAACCTGGCGGACGGATAGCCGATATAAAAGACTGGAATGAAAAACTGAATGAAATAGTAGAGCATGCTAAAGAATGGGATATTGGATATATCGTTGGTGTGCCGGCATGGTGCCAGATGTGTATGGAAATGGTGATTGAACATTACAAGGTTAAAGATATACATGAGATATGGCCCAACTTCTCCTTCTTTGTTCATGGTGGTGTCGCATTTGAACCGTATAAAAAAGGGTTTGAAAAATTGTTGGGCAAGCCAATTATTTATATTGAAAATTATTTAGCCAGCGAAGGCTTTTTGGGTTACAAGCATCGTGAAAATGCAAAAGGCATGCAACTGATTATTGATAATAATATCTTTTTTGAATTTGTTCCTTTTGATGATAAAAACTTTGACAGCGAAGGCACCCTGCATGAAAACGTAGAAGCAAAAATGATTCATGAAGTGGAAGAAGGAAAAGATTATGCAATACTCATGAGTACCAATGCCGGTGCATGGCGCTATATGATTGGCGATACCGTACGTTTTGTTGACAAAGAGAAAGCAGAGGTAGTGATAACCGGACGTACCAAACATTTTTTAAGCCTGGTTGGTGAACACCTGAGTGTAGAAAATATGAATAAAGCGATTGAGCTGGTGAGTGAAGAGTTTAATATTTCTATTCCTGAATATACAGTTGTTGGTTTTCCTTACGAAGGTTTTTTTGCACACAAATGGTATGTAGCCTGCAATGATGCAATTGATATTGACAAACTGTGCAAACGGATAGATGAAAACATACGGGTGTTGAATGATGATTACGCCACTGAACGGGACAGTGCATTGAAAAAAGTTTTTTTAGAACAACTGCCAGAAGAAAAATTTTTAAAGTTCATGGAGCTGAAAGGCAAATTGGGCAGTCAGCATAAATTTCCAAGGGTAATGAAAGGAAAAATGCTGGATCAATGGAATAAATTTCTGGAGACAGGAAGCATCTGATTTTTTCTTTTAACAATATATATTTCTGTCAGAT
>JANOFP010000035.1:0-3194 GCA_031413675.1 Bacteroidota bacterium | reverse complement strand
TGAAAAATAATTTTGCCAAAACAAAATGCACCGGGCTTGCGATAGAATAAAAATAGAGCATGCGACCTTTACTTACTTGTAAAAAACTTTTTGCTACCGCAATTATGCAAATAAATAATTGAATAACCCAGAACAGCCCATTCCAAACTTTTGCTTCGGGTTCATTTACGGCATTAAACAAAACAAAAATAGTAGAGCCGATATACAGCAAGATGCCATAAAAACTATATTGCTGCCTTATTTCAAGCAACAAATCTTTTTTAAAAAGAGTTAGTATTTGTTTTGCTCCGGTAATACAATTTAATTTGAAGCGAAAATAATATTTAATAATGATCTTGCTTCTTCTTTATTTCATTTACTTTCGGAATCAAATTCTATATTATGCGTAAATATTTGTCGCTTTCATTTGCAATTTTATTCCTTAGTTCAGTTTTTTCTTTTTATTCATGTAGCAATTCAGATGCTGCTGGCGGTTCAAAAGAGTTAAAATTCAATCTGGAAAAAGGCAAAACATATGATTTTGAAATCGTGCTGGATATGGATCAGGAAGTAATGGGGCAGAAAAATAAAATTGTATTTATTGCTGCTTATGCATTGAAAGTAACGGATGATGATGGAAAAATAAAATCGATAAGAGGTGAGTATAAAGATTTTAAAATGAAAATGAATGTGATGGGACAGGAGATAAATATAGATGGAGCAAAAAAGCCTGTTCAACTTAATGATTCATCAATTCAGGGAGATCCTATGGCGATGTTATCAAATGCTTTTTCAGGTATCATTGGTAAACAATTTGATTTGAAGGTGGATGAGAAAGGAAATATTCTTGAGGTAACCGGCTTTGATGAATTGGTAAACGGTATGATTGCTTCAATGAATTTAAGTGAGGAAAAGAAAATGATGGTGAAAGCTTCATTGAAAGATCAATTTAATGCTGATAAAATAAAAGAATCCTTTGCTCCAATGTTCAATATTTACCCTGATAAAGAAATAAAAATTGGAGATAGTTGGGAAAGAAGTTATAACCTGACTTCGGGTACTACTGCACGATATTCTACTCAATACACTGTAAAATCTTTTAACGGCGATAACGTGTTATTGGATGCGAATACTAAAATTGACCCGGTAAGTGATTCATCTACTTCAAGCATTACAGGCAATATGCAAATGAGCGGAACACAATCCGGTATTATGACAGTAAATACAAAATCGGGATTAGTAGTAGATGCCGAGCTTACACAAAACTTAGAAACCTCAGGTGATTTGAAAATGAAGATGATTGGTAAAACGAAGATGAAGGGGCGGGAGAGAGATTAGGGAATTGGTTATTGGGAATTAGGAATTTGGCTTTCTGTTACGTTTTTCTTTTTACTAATTCCTTTAAAGGAGTCCGCCGGCTGGCGGACAAATTCCATCAACCTTTCTCGTGATAACACTTGCGGCATCGCGGTTCATACACATCTTTTGCACCTATCAATACCTGATCATCATTTGGCACTTTGCGATAACTGTAGTTTGCAATATTTCCGCATTTCATACAGATGGCATGAAGCTTTGTAACATAATCGGCTTTTGCCATTATATAAGGCATTTGTCCGAATGGGTTGCCGAGATAATCCATATCAAGCCCGGCAACAATAACACGAATACCCCGAAAGGCGAGTTCATCACAAACATTTGCAATTTCACTGTCAAAAAATTGTGCTTCATCAATGCCAATTACTTCCACATCATTTGCGAGTAATAAAATTTTTTGTGAGTTATCTATCGGAGTAGATTGAATAGCATTGGTATCATGTGATACAATTTTTAGTTCATCAAACCGGACATCTATTGCGGGTTTAAAAATTTCAACTTTAAGATTAGCAATTTTAACTCGTTTCAATCTACGGATCAGCTCCTCAGTTTTTCCGCTGAACATGCTTCCACATATCACTTCTATCCATCCGCGGCGTTCGGGTCTTAAATTGGGTTCGATAAACATTGTTAAGAATTATATTTGTTGATTGGCAATTTCTTTTAATTGACAAACTGTTTGTAACTTTAGAAATCGCTTTTTAAAATAAATTTTCATCAGCGGTCAAATGTAGTATAATGGAGCGAATTCAATCTCTTATAAATAAATTAAATGAACAGTTAGCACAACAGGCTACCACCGACCAAATGTTGGGTACCGTACAGCTGCTTAATGCAGAATTGGAATCAAAATTAAATGGAGCCGCACAAATGTTGGGTACAGCGAAAGTTGCAGTCTTAATGCCGAGATATGTAACAGCATCGCCATTGCCGGCAGAGCATGAGAAATTTATACCGAAGCCTGCAACCGAAAAAGTTGTTCAGGAGAAACCCGTTCTTCAAAAGACACCATTTGATGATAAACCACCGATGTATGAGGAAATGGAAAAATTGTTGGTGGAGAATGGATCAGTTTCAAAGCTTCAGAAGAATGGGCAGTTGGATATGGTTTTTGATCCGATGTTGGAAATCCCAACCTTATCACACCAAAGCCCGAGAAAAGAAATTAATGATGCAGGAGTAAAACTGCCCGAATCGTTGAATGATAAACTACGTCAGGGCAAAACTGAATTGGTGGAAGTACTTAAAGAATCGCCTGTGAGAGATTTAAGAAAAGCAATTGGTATAAATGACCGGTTTCTTTTTATCAATGATCTTTTCCGGGGCGATGAAAATATGTATGAACGTTGTATAAAAACAATCAACAATTTTAATATTTACCCCGAAGCTGAATATTGGATTACCCGTGAATTGAAAGTTAAGTTAGGCTGGAAAGATGACAGCGAAACGTCAGCTCACTTTTATAATTTAGTTAAAAGGCGATTTACCTGAATATAGTTTAATATTTTATTTACTGCCCCTGCATTTTCTTTTATATAAGTATAAGATGCTTTTGATGATTGGTTGTAACAATCATTCTCGTTCCTGATAAAATCTTCAATTAATTTTTTTAATTCATCAGCATTTTTTACAACAAAGCCACCTTTTTTATTTACTAAATCAACAGCTTCCGGGTATTTAGAAATATAGGGGCCACTGATTACCGGCTTTCCAAATACAGCGGCTTCCGTTACATTATGTACGCCATTCGAAGTAAAACCACCCCCAACAAAACATAAATAGGCGTAACGGTAAAGTTTTGAGAGCATGCCGAAATTATCGATTATAAGACATGTGGT
>JANOFP010000034.1:0-4993 GCA_031413675.1 Bacteroidota bacterium | reverse complement strand
AAAAACGGCATGAGAAATTAGGTGGTGGATTATTCTTTTCCCAAGTAATAACATTTAAGATTTTAAACGCTAATTCATTCAATATGTAATTATTTTTTGTACTTAGCTACATTACTACTACTAAGCATTGTTGTGTCACTCACTTGTACACCTTGTCCACTATTCAGCATTTGGCATGGTACAACATAAAAATGCTACTCATTGTATGTGGACTTTTATGCTTTTATAGTTTTTCTTTGCAGATTAAAATAAAAAGTGGATACATCTTTTGAGCGTTCAGAAAACACAAAAGTGGAATGGTTAACACCTCCAGAGCTTGTAAAAAAGCTGGGAGTATTTGATTTAGACCCTTGTAGCCCTGTCAATGCGCCATTTCTCCATGCGAATTCTAACTTCACTATTGAAGACAATGGATTAAGCAAAGAATGGTTTGGAAGAATATATTGCAATCCTCCTTATGGAAAAGAAATGCACTTTTGGTTATCGAAACTTAAACAGCATAGAAATGGCATTGGATTAATTTTTGCTAGAACGGAAACAAAGTGTTTTTTTGAAAATGTTTGGTACGATGCCGATGCTCTTTTATTTGTAAAGGGGCGAATAAGATTTTATCATGTTAGCGGAGTACAGGGGGGAACACCAGGTGCACCCAGCGTATTTGTAGCATATGGAAAGGAAAACGCTAAAGCCTTAAAAGAAAGTGGAATTGAAGGACGTTATTTGGATTTAAAATTATAATATCTCATATGCAATAAATTCCGCTACATTAAATTCTGCATCTATTATCCAAGAATTTTCTTTAAGTAATTTAATTAAAGCTGAATCCTCATTTTCTACATTCTCTACGATGCCAATTACTTGCATATTGTTAATTTCAAAATCAAGATTTGGAGCCACCGTCATTCCCTCAGTTGTAATAAAAATATATTTTTTCATCAAAGTATTTTTTTATAATTACCTCTTCCAGTAAATTCTATTATCCCTTTGTCTCTTAATAGTTGAAGTTGCTGCCTTATTTTATCTTTTATAAAATTATTCTGTGGATGCTTTAACTTTAAATCAGTTTCAAATTTATAAACATCATCCAATGAAAAGGTTTCTTCTGAAATTGAATCAACACACTTCATTACATCTAATATCCAACCTTTTGAATCAATGCTTTTTTCTCGTAAAAAAGCTGTTCTATTAAATGAATCTTTTACAGTTTGTCTATTTATTTGTTTTGCGTCTTTTACTAGAAATATTTTCCCTGCACTTGCAATATTCGAAATATCGATATTACATCCAATCCAACCTGCTCTTCTTGCAGTTTCGGTCAATGGTTTTCTTTTAATTATAATTTCAGTTGTGAAAAATTGTTTGGGTATAATTAAGAAATTGTTTACTGACCATTGTTTTGAATAAGTTAAAAAGAAAAAATTAGGATTCAAGTTTGAGTTTATTCTTTGAATCATTGTTGAATATGCTCCATCCGTTACAGTATTTGTTAATTTCCCATTTTTGCTTTTTAACTCAAACTCTTCTTTACAATTTAAACAATAAAAATCAGCCACGGGCCTGTTGTTCTCATATTCATTCAATTGGAGACTTCCACAACTTGGACAATATGAATTTTCTTTGACCCAATTTTCCGTTAATATCCTTGCTATTTGCGAATTGCTTGAATATCCTTCCGCTAATTTGGTATCAAAAAGTAAATTCATTTTTAGGCAGCCGATTTTGCGTAAGGGATAGAAGCAGAAATCCTTTTTGTCCCGCAGGGCAAAAAGATTGTAGCGGATAGCCCGACCCGAACGGATACGCCCAATTCTCCTCTTTTTTCGGGATTTGCATTTATAGTTCGTCTTGCTTTAACCCTTGAAATTGAAAAATCGGAATAAATTTCATCAAAGAAATTATCATTTGTTTCTTTTCTCTTAACATCAGAATTGCTTAACATCCATTTATGACCTTCATTCTCCAGTTTTGAACAAAAGTTTCTTAGACTTATTTGCTCTTCATCGTTGAATTCATCTTTTGCATACGAATTAAAACTTGATGTATTGCTAAGAGGTTTGTATGGAGGATCGAAATAAAAAAATGAATTACCTGATGCTTTATGTAATGTAGCTTCATAGTCACCACAAAGTATTTCGACCTTTTGTAAAACACTACTTACTGCCAAAATATTTTGATCATCACAGATGGTTGGTTTCTTATAACTTCCCATTGGTACATTATAACCATTGCTTTTATTAACTCGATACAAACCATTAAAACAGGTACGATTTAAAAAGATAAACAAAGCAGCTTGTCCGCTTTTTTCTTCTTTTCTTGTATTGTACAACTCTCTTTTTTTGTAATAGTATTCCTTCTTTTCTTCTGCTTTAGTTTCTAATGAGTGGTATTCATTTTGAAAAATCTGAAGAATGGAAATTAACTCTTTGGGTTTTGAGGCAATGATTTTATAAGTGTTAATCAAATCTTCATTAATATCATTAATAACCGCATAATTTAATTTTTGAAACTTGTTTAGCATCCAAAACAGAATGGCTCCACTACCAACGAAAGGTTCAATGTACGTGAATTTAATATTGGTTATTTCATAAGGCAATGATTTCTCAATATTACTTATTAACTGAGTTTTTCCACCCGCCCATTTCAAAAAAGGTTTTGCTTGCATAATAGTAAAAGTATTGATTTTTATACTAAGATTAATTGTATCTTTTTATAACAAGTGTCAGAATTTATTCTACTTAAATCTTCACTAATTTTTAAAATTTGCAAGAAACTATAAAAGTCGATTTGATAAACGTTATGCATTTTTATTACGAAAGAAAACTAAATAATAAAAAAATCTCCCATCATCTCCCAAAATCATCCTGCACTCTTACAATATCATCTTCATCGCTGGGGTTTGCGGTATCGGTATGTTGCCATATTTCTGCTACTATGCCCCAATCATCTAAACCAATCAACCGATGGCGTTCGCCTTGTTTTAATTTTATGATATCACCTTTCTTCAGGGTGTGTTGTATTTTTTCTTCATCTGTGTCACTGGTCATTACGGCTACAGTGCCGCCAATACATTTCCATATTTCGGCACGGCGGTGGTGGTATTGCCAGCTCAATCTTTTATGAGGCGACACCAGTAAAATTTTCGGGCTTAGTTTATTGGTAATTTTTAAAGCATCAAAATTTTCATTGGGAAAATAATGTTTGGCAAATTGTGCAGCCTGCATTTCATCCAGTACATAAAATCCGCCCCAGGGCCTTGTGTCATCCTTATTAACTACTGTAAAATGTAAGTGAGCCAGTTTAGCAGCTACTTTTTCAAAAACAGAATTTTTATCGCTCATTGTTTTTTTAATTAAAATCAGAATTGTGATTTAAATTATTCTTTCACCAATTTTTTTTCAAGGTCTTCGAGTGATACACCTTTTGTCTCCGGTACTTTTGTTAGTACCCAGATCAATTGCAGCACCATCATGGCTGCAAAGAAAGCAAAGATGGGCCATGGCGATTTTGTTCCACTGAAAATTCCTTTTTGTTCATCTAAAAAATAAGGAGTGATGAGTGTAATGATAGCGGCAAACACCCAATGGGTACTGCTGCCGAATGACTGCCCCATTGCCCGTACTTTGTTTGGAAATATTTCGGAAATAAAAACCCAGATAACAGCCCCCTGCCCTACTGCATGTGAGGCAATGAATAATAAAAGAAATGTCATTAAAAATGCAGAGCCGGCACCGGAATAAAAACTCCATGCTACCATGCCCAGGCTGATGATATAACCGAAGGAACCGATGATTAATAATTTTTTGCGGCCAATACGATCGATAAGATATAAACCGACAAACGTGAAAAGTAAATTGGTACCGCCAATGGCAATGGAGTTTAACAACGATTCTTTTGCCGCCAGGCCGGCTCTTCCTAATATTTCGGGTGCATAATACATAATGAAATTAATACCCGACCATTGATTGAAAAAGGCAACAAAGAATGCAAGCCATACAATCGCTTTGTACTTGCGGCTGAAAATTCCGGATGCATTACCACTTGATGATTCATGTTGAATACTCTTGGTGATAGAAGCTATCACTTCATCAACATTGATGACACCTAATCGTAAAAAAATATTTTTTGCTTTTATTAAATCATTCTTCTTTTCTATCAGCCACCGCGGACTTTCCGGAATACCCGTTACCATAATTGTATAAATTAATGACGGCACCGCCATTACTCCCAGCATCCATCGCCAATCATCATTGCCTCCAAAGCCCTGCAAAAAATAATTGGAAAGAAATGCAATCAGAATGCCGAATACAATATTGAATTGATACATAGCAACCAGTCTTCCTCTTGTCGCCGGTGTGGAAATTTCAGAAATATATGTTGGCGCTACTACCGATGATACGCCAATGCCGATACCGCCAATAAAACGAAAGAAAGAAAAAGTATACGGGTCCTGCGCCAATGCAGATCCCAATGCTGACAGGCTGAATAATATTCCAATCCAGAATAAAACTTTTTTCCGTCCGTATTTTTCTGTTGGAATACCACCCAGCATAGAACCTGCTACGGTTCCCCATAATGCCATTGACATAATAAAGAAACCATGAAACCACGGGCTTGTATGCCAGAGTTCTTTTATGGGGAGGTTTGCTCCGGAAATAACAACGGTATCAAACCCAAAAATAAATCCGGCCAGTGCAGCTATTAAGGATATACCTAAAAGGCTGATTGTTTTTTTAGAAGCAACAATACTTGTTGCATCGTTTGATTGTATTTGCATTTTGAAAAATTAAGTTGATTTAAAATTTTTCACAGGTAAGAAAACGGAAGTTATCGTTGTTTTCGATTGGTTGTGTGTTTGAGTTGGTTTTTTGTTTTGAAGTTCGGGCTAAAAAGTATTCATGAGTTTTATAATAAATTAATAGTCCTTTGGAGAAATTTCTATCTGGAATCCGATTCCCTTATTTTTGCAACCCTTCGGGGGTTTAGCTCAGCTGGC
>JANOFP010000033.1:0-25062 GCA_031413675.1 Bacteroidota bacterium | reverse complement strand
GGTATGCGGATATATGGCTCCAGAATTCCATCTATTTTATTAAACAGCCAGAACAAAACATACGCTGTTATGCCAATGGGTGCCAATATAATTATGCCTTGTATAAAATACCGGAATAATTTTTTTGGGGTAATTCTTTTTGGTAAAGGTTCTTTTTCAGCCATAGTTGATTTATACTTTTTCTCCAAAGGAGTTGGAGAACAAAAATAACTTAAAAACCCGCCGATATGGGGTATAAATTTCTGGATAAACGGGAAAATAAATGGATGGAAACTTTGGATTCAAAAAAAGTTTCCATAGTTTTGCCCTCCGAATAGAACAAAATGGATATAAAAGAAAGAATACAACAGAAAGCACATGATATGGTGATGCAGTATGGCATCCGAAGTGTGAGTATGGATGATATTGCCAATGCACTCGGCATGAGCAAAAAAACTATTTATCAGTATTATGCGGATAAAGACGAATTGGTAGTTGCTATTGTGGAAGATGAGTTAAAAAGGACTCAATGTGATTGTGATGCCTGCCGGATGAATGCAAAAGATGCTGTGGAAGAAGTGGTACTTACCATGAATCAGATTCATGACCAGTTTCAGAACATGAACCCGGTGATATTATATGATATGGAAAAATTTCACCCGAATGCATTTCAAAAATTTTTAAAACACAAGAATGAATTTCTTTTTCGGGTTATTAAACAAAACATTGAACGGGGTGTTATTGAAGAGCTCTATCGTCCTGAGTTGAATGTAGATGTATTGAGTAAATACCGGTTGGAAAGTATGCTGCTTGCATTTAATATCTATGTTTTTCCACCGGGGAAATATAAACTGGTGGATGTAACTGAAATTATCATGGAAAATTTTATTTATGGACTTGCCACAATCAAAGGATATAAACTGATTGTAAAATACAGAAACGAACTAACAAAAAAATTATCTGCAAATGAAAAGGTATTATAAAATCGGGTTCATCCTGGTTTTCTTTTTTAGTAAAAATATAACTGCTCAGCAAGTCTATCAGCTTTCGGTAAAAGAGGCTGTGGATATTGCATTCAAAAATGTGGCAGATATAAAAAATGCGAAATTGGATTATAAAATTTCTGCAGCCCGTAACAAAGAAATTACCGGTATGGCTTTGCCACAGATTAGTGGCTCTATTCAGGGGAATCATTACCTGACCGTACCGCAAATTCAATTTCCCGATGGTAGCGAGTTGTCCATTTATGATATATTGAAAAAAGAAGGAGTGAAAGATGGTTCAGGAAATCCAATTACAAACAGTGGCGAATTTTCAGTAAGAAATTTTTCTTTCATTCAACCGTGGAATGTAAACTTCGGCGCTACAGTTCAACAACTCTTATTTGAGCCGCAGGTATTTGTTGGCTTGCTTGCACGCCGGGCATTACTTGAAAGCAGTGATTTACAAATAAAAATAGCAGAAGATAAAGTAAGAGAAGCTGTGCATAAAAGTTATTACGCTGTACTCATCGGCGAAAAACAATTGATTTATGTAAATGAAAGCATTAAGCGGTTAGAAAAATTATCATACGACATGAATGTGATGTTTAAAAATGGATTCGCCGAAAGATTGGACATCGATAAAACAACTGTTTCATTAAATAATATAAAGTCATCCGAGAATCAATTGAAAAATGGAATACTGTTAGGCTATGCTGCATTGAAAATGACATTGGGCTTAAATCAATCCGATAGTCTCGTTTTAAAAGATAGTTTATCAACTCAAATCATAAAAGATGGATTGCTCGATGAAAGTTTTATTTATGAAAACAGAAATGAAATAAAGCTACTGAACAAAGCAAATGAGTTACAGGGTTACGATGTAAGACGATGGAAACTTGCTTACTTCCCAACTGTTGCAGCCTTTTATGGTTATCAGCGCAACGGACAACGAAGTGCTAGTGCCCCTCAAGGAGGCAAACCCTGGTTTTGGTATAGCGCAAACCAAGTTGGCGTAAACGTGAACATTCCAATTTTTGATGGTAATACAAAGAAGTATAAAATTCAGCAAGCACAGTTAAGTCAGGAAAAAATAATCAATACAATTGACCAGGCAAAGAAGGGAATTGATTTGGAAAGAACAGTTGCTAAAAACACACTGAATACAGCTGTATTTACTTTGGATGTGCAGGAAAAAAATATGCAGCTTGCTGAAAAAGTATATAACACAGTAAAAAAGAAATATGAGCAGGGGTTGGGTTCAAGTTTTGAAGTACTGCAATCCGATACAGAAATGCAAATGGCGCAATCTAATTATTTCAAAGCACTATATGATGCAGTAGTAGCTAAAGTGAGTTATTTAAAAGCACAGGGAAAATTATAAGCCCATTCAAATTTTGTATAAGAAAGAATTAATTGGTTAAGTCATTTTATATTTTGAAAATAAAAAAATAGAAATAGCAATGAATAAATTAATAATGATCGCAATGCTTGCAGCTACAACTGTAATTATATCATGCGGAGGCAGTAAAAAAGAAGAGGCCGGAAAGCTAACTGACCTGAAAGTAAAATTGGAGCAGCTGAAAAAAGATAAAGCAAAACTGGATGCAGACATCCGAAAGCTGGAAGATGATATTGCAAAAGCTGATCCCAATGCAGATAAAAATAAAGCATTGCTGGTAAGTGTAACATCAATAACTCAACAGGATTTTGTTCATTTTATAGAACTACAGGGAAAAGTAGATGCTGATAATTCTGTAGTGGTAATGCCAAGAGGGATGCCGGCCCAGGTAAAACAGGTTTATGTAAAAAGAGGAGATAATATAAAGAAGGGCCAGCTACTTTTAAAATTGGATGATGCAATTATGCTTGAACAATTATCCGGGCTAAAAACACAATTAGCTTTTGCAGAAAATATTTATAATCGTCAGAAAAATTTATGGGATCAGGGAATTGGAACAGAAGTACAATTAATTTCTGCAAAAAACAATGTGGATGCTTTGAATAAACAAATAAGTATTTTGAATGAATCCAGGTCAACCTCATTTGTATATGCACCGCAAAGCGGATTGGCAGATGAAGTGAATATAAAAGAAGGTGAAGTGTTTAATGGATATATGGGACAAATGCCGCAGATCAGAATAATAAATGGTGGCAGCATGAAAGTAATAACCGAAGTACCGGAAAATTATGTAAGTAAAGTAAAAAAAGGGACAGCTGTTGAAATTGTGGTTCCGGATTTAAACAACACGATTATAAAATCCTCAATAATTTTTATTGGTGCCTCCATCAATCCCGGTTCAAGAGGGTTTATAACTGAATCAAGAGTTCCATCCTCATCCGGATTAAAAATTAATCAGATTGCCTTGGTTCGTATCCGTGATTATTCATCACCCAATGCGTTAAGTGTTCCTGTAAATGTGGTACAGACGGATGAAAAAGGAAAATATGTTTATGTATCCGTGAAAGAAGGTGATGTACTCAAAGCAAGAAAAAAATTAGTAAACGTAGGTGAGGTGTATAATGGAATGATAGAAGTAAAAATGGGACTTACTGCTATTGATCAGATTATAACGGAAGGTTACCAAAACGTATATGACGGACAGAGAATAACCACTGATGGGAAATGATTTTTATGATGAATATGATAGTTAATCATAAAAAGAAAATGTTTTAAAAACGCAATCATGGTTAAGCAAGAATATAAATATTCTGATGTAACTGAAATAATTATTGGTTGTGCAATGAAAGTTCATAACAGCCTGGGTGCTGGATTCCCGGAAGTTATTTATCAAAGAGCTTTTGATATTGAACTCAAAAAAACTGAATTAGCAATTGATCGTGAAAAAGAACAGTCAGTATTCTACGATAATCAATTGGTTGGTAAACGAAGAGTTGATTTTTTAATAAACAAGTTAATAACAGTAGAAATAAAAGCAATAAGTAAGCTGGAAGATTCGCATTTTAATCAGGCGTTAAATTATCTCGAAGCATTCAACTTGGAAATTGGATTGCTGATAAATTTTGGTGGATCCAGACTTGAATTCAAACGAATAATAAACAATAAATTGAAATAATCAGGATAAATCATAAGCATCATGTCAATCATTTCATCTGGGGTAAAAAGGTTCAAGGAATTTAAACCAACAAGCTGGGCAGTTGATAACCGCACTGCAGTTTATATAATTGCAATTTTGATAACACTGTATGGGGTAATAAAATTCAATACAATGCCGAAGGAGCAGTTTCCGGATATTGTTGTTCCTACTATTTCGATTGCCACCGTGTATGTAGGCAATTCACCAAAAGATATTGAGAATCTTGTTACACGGCCAATTGAAAAACAATTAAAAGGAATCAGCGGTGCAAAAGTTATAAAAATACAAAGTACATCGCAGACAGATTATAGCCTGATTGTAATCGAATTTGACACGGATGTAAAAACAGAAATAGCAAAACAAAAAGTAAAGGATGCTATCGATAAAGCAAAAACAGATTTGCCCAACGATTTAACATCGCAACCCGATGTGCAGGAATTTGCTTTTAGTGAAATGCCTATCATGTTTGTAAATGTAAGTGGTGATTATGACGGAATAAAACTGAAACAGTATGCAGATAAAATGCAGGACCGGTTTGAAGAACTCAGCGAAATAACTAGAGCCGAAATTGTTGGGGCCCCGGAAAGGGAGATTCAGATAAATGTGGATCCGTATAAAATGGCTGCTGCAAGAATAAGTTTTATGGATATTGAAAATGCAGTAAGCCGTGAAAATAAAGATATAACAGGGGGGTTGATAGAAACAGGAACCATGAAAAGAACATTGCGGGTAAAAGGGCAATTTACCAGTGCAATGAATTTGGAAAACATAGTTGTACGTAGCGGTGCACAAGGTGCATCCGTTTATCTGAAGGACATTGCAGAATTAAAAGACACGATAAAAGAGAAAGAGAGCTTTGCCAGATTGGATGGAAAAAATGTTGTTACACTCAACATTGTAAAACGTGCAGGAGAAAATCTTATTAATTGTGCAGATAAAGTAAAAGCGGCTGTAGCCGATATGCAGGAAAAAGAATTGTTGCCAAAGGATTTGAATGTGGTTATTACCGGAGATCAGAGCAAGCTTACAAAAACATCTTTTAATGAGTTAGTAAATACCATTATCATAGGTTTTATACTGGTACTGATCATTCTTATGTTTTTCATGGGTGTTACCAATGCCTTTTTTGTTGCGCTCAGTGTACCGCTCAGTGTGTTTGTTGCATTTTTATTTTTACCATTAGCCGATAGTCTTATTGGTACAACGGTTACATTAAACTTTATTGTCCTGTTTGCATTATTGTTTGGATTGGGAATAATTGTGGACGATGCAATTGTCGTAATTGAAAATACACATCGAATTTATAATAATGGAAAAATACCAATTATACGAAGTGCAAAAGAAGCAGCAGGCGAAGTTTTTATTCCCGTGCTTGCCGGTACGGCTACTACATTGGCTCCATTTTTCCCTTTGCTTTTCTGGAAAGGATTGATTGGTAAGTTTATGATTTATCTGCCGGCAATTTTAATTCTGACGTTGGCAGCATCATTAATTGTAGCATTTATTTTTAATCCGGTGTTTGCGGTAAGCTTTATGAAAAAAGAAGGGAAAGAATTTGAGAAACCCAAACAAAAAATTTTTACCAATAAATGGTTTATTGTTTTCATGGTTGCAGGTTTGTTGTTGCATGTAACCGGTAATACAGGCCTTGCAAATTTTTCTTTGTTGATGGGAATGCTGATGGTCTTTAATGCATATGTATTAAACGGACTGATTCATTATTTCCAAAAAAGAGCATTGCCCAAATTAATGAGCAGTTATGAAAAATTATTACGTTGGGTATTAAAAGGATGGAGACCTGTTAAAATATTTGCTTCATTATTTTTATTTTTTGCTATAGCACTCGGTGCGTTAATGTTTAGTTTTAGTACAGGCAGAACTAAACAAACATTCTTCCCTTCCGGTGATCCCAATTTTATTTACGTGTATTTAAAAATGCCAGTGGGTACCGATGTAAAATTTACCGATAGCATTACACATATATTAGAAAGAAGAGTGCAAAAAGTTTTGGAAAATGAAATGCCGGATAAAAAGGGTGGCATCGTTGAAAGTATCATTACTAACATTGCAGTAAGTGCAAATAATCCGAGAGATAATAATCGAAGTGTGCAATCGAATCTGGGCCGTATTCAGGTATCTTTTTTACAATATGAACAACGCCATGGGAAAAAGACAAGACCCTTTATGGATTCAATAAGAGTAAAAGTGCAAGGCATACCGGGTACAAGTGTAGAAGTAGCTCAGGAAGATGGTGGTCCGCCAACTGACCCTCCTGTAAATGTGGAAGTAACCGGAGATAATTTTGAAAGCATTTCAAAAGTAGCCACACAATTATTAAATTTTCTTGATACAAATCGCATTAAGGGGATTGAAAATCTTCAACCAAATGTGGATTTAAATAATCCAGAGATAACTATAAATGTAGATAGGGAAAGGGCAATGCTGGAAGGGTTAAGTACCGGACAAATTGGAATGGAAATAAGAACTGCAGTGTTTGGAAAAGAAATAAGTAAGTTGAAAGATGGTGAAGATGAGTATAAAATTCAATTGCGGTATTCCGATTTGCAACGTAACAATATCGTTGACCTGATGAATATGCGTATCACATTTATGGATATGAATACGATGCGGGTAAAATCTGTTCCCGTAAGTGCAGTGGCAAATGTAGATTATACAAATACAACCGGTGGTATAAAGCGTAAAAATGCAAAACGCACCAATCAATTACAAAGTAATGTGCTTGATCCAACGATGGTGCCAATTGTAAATGCAGCTTTGCAAATAAAAATTGATGATTTTAAAGAGAAGGCAACTATACCGGCAGATATTACGTTAAAACTAACCGGGCAGAGTGAACAGGAATTAGAAACACAAAAATTTTTAGGAACAGCGTTGTTGATTTCATTAGGAATAATTTTCCTGATTCTGGTGTTGCAGTTCAATAGTATGAGTAAGCCCTTTATTGTAATTACAGAAATATTCTTTTCTGTCATCGGTGTGTTACTCGGTTATGCAATTACCGGAATGACGGTTGCAACAATTATGTTAGGTGTGGGAGTAGTTGGTTTGGCGGGCATTGTAATTAAGAATGGAATATTGCTCATTGAATTTACAGATGAATTGCGTGGAAGAGGAATGCGAACCAGGGAAGCTGCAGTGCAGGCAGGAAAAATAAGAATCATTCCGGTTTTGCTTACTGCTGTTGCAACAATTTTAGGGTTGCTGCCGCTTGCAGTTGGCTTTAATATTGATTTCGTTTCCTTGTTTACGCATTTACAGCCTAATATATTTTTTGGTGGTGATAGTGTGGTTTTCTGGGGACCGCTTTCCTGGACCATTATTTTCGGTCTCATCTTCGCATTTTTTCTTACGCTGATGATGGTGCCAAGTATGTATATAATTGCAGAAAGATTGCGAAGACCCATGAGCCGTTTTTATGGCACGAAATTTATTGCTATTCTGGGTTTTCTGGGACCTTTCTTTTTCATCTTTGCGGCATTTATGTATTTGGCCCGTCGCATAATGGGTAAGCCTGTATGGATGGGAAAAATGAAAGAGCCTAAGAAAAATTAATATTGGATGAAGCAGCGAATAAGAATCAGACGCTGTCATTATAAAGTAGTGGATAGGGAGCAAAGTGTGAAATGTTATTTCCGACCCTTCTTTATATCCCTGTTACACTAAAGTTGGTTTTGGTGAATGAAAAAACCGCCCCGATTCTTCGGGGCGGTTTTCATTTTATAGCAACAATAATTAATAAAGATGTAATAACATTTTACTTAATAGAGTGCATATTTGCAATAAAGAATCAAATGAAACAATTATTCGTTTTACTATGTTTACCTGTTCTTATTTTTTCATGTGGTAATAGTGGAGAAAAAACCGAAAAACTTTCTTTGCCGTCAAAACCAGGTATGGCAGATGAAGTATTGAGTACAATAAAAGGGAAAAATTATTCCGCAGACAAAATTGCGACCCTTTCACCTTTTGAAATGGATGCAGCAAATCCTTATACTTGGTTTGATGAGCAAAAAGATACAGCATCTTTTACAAAAAATTTTTTAAAAGAAAATCTTGCTATGAAGCTGCAGTTTAAAAATGACACAGCTGTTACACTTATTGATGATAATAAAAAAACGGAGGCCATCTATAAGCTTGATACAACCGTTATGGAAGAAGAAAAGCCTGGTATAAAACTCCGTATCAGTTATCCCGATTCTTCCGTGAATTTTTTTGGTTTAACAGAACCGATGATAATGACTTATACTTTTTATATACTGGGTATTAATGAAAAAAAACTGTTGATAGAAACTCCACGCAGTTATAATAACCGCAAAGTGATAATGCTTTTAAGCAACAAATAAAAAATAGCATTAGCAATACTGTTTACAATTTATTTAAGAAATTATTGAAAACAGGATCTTTAACTTTGAACAAAATATTTTTAATATGAGTATACAAACAAGAACCAACCATGAGATTGATTATAAAATTTATGGCGAAGAAATGCAGTATGTGGAAATAGAATTAGATCCGCAAGAAACTGCTGTTGCTGAATCGGGTGCCTTTATGATGATGGATGATGGTGTACAGATGGAAACAATTTTCGGAGATGGAAGAGGTCAGGAAAAAGGATTTTTTGGAAAACTGATGAGTGCTGGTAAAAGGGTACTGACAGGTGAAAGTTTATTTATGACTGCATTCACGAATGCCGGTCAGGGAAAAAAGAAAGTATCCTTTGCTTCACCTTATCCGGGAAAAATTATTCCACTTGATCTTTCAGAGATGGGAGGAAAAATGATTTGTCAGAAAGATGCATTTTTATGTGCAGCTAAAGGAGTAGCGATTGGAATTGAATTTCAACGCAAATTAGGAACGGGATTATTTGGTGGCGAAGGATTTATTATGCAAAAACTGGAAGGTGATGGAATGGCATTTGTACATGCAGGCGGTCATGTGCTTTCAAGAGAAATATTACCCGGCGAATTATTGAAAATAGATACCGGCTGTATTGTTGCATTTACACCATCAGTTGATTATGATATTCAGTTTGTAGGCGGGATTAAAAATACATTGTTTGGCGGCGAAGGATTATTTTTTGCAACATTGCGTGGACCGGGAAAAGTTTGGATACAAACATTACCTGTGAGCAGATTGGCCAGCCGCATACTTGCTTATGGTACTTACAAGCGAAAGGATGAAGGAAGCATATTGGGAGGATTGGGTAATTTATTGGATGGGGATGGGAGGTAGGGGATATATGAATTGTAAGAAAAATACTTCTAACTTTTTTTCATAATTCTTTGGCGTGAAAGAGAAAGATTTAGGGTAAACTATAGACTGGCATTTCATCATACGTTCTGCCACCTAATTCACGACCAGCTTTCTTTTTATTTGTTCCTCCCCATTGTTTAAAAAAGAAATCAACTCCCTGGTCAGCGCATTGTTGACGGATATCCCACACCCACCATTCTTCCATTGGTCTTGCTTTTCTTCCACTTTCTCCACCAACAATTGCCCATTGAATTCCGTCAAGATTCAGATTCATGAGTGGGCCAATTAATGGTTCGCAGGAAAGAAATTTTGTTTTTGCATTTGTTTGTCTGAGAAAATCAATTCTGTCAGTAACCCTAGAATCTTCTACCGATACACCCATCCAGATATTTTGTGTCCAGTTTAAATGCTGGTGTAATTCAAAAAGCCGTTCTGCTCTTTTTGTAAGAACCTGGTATGTATGCTGCGGAGTGTTGTTCATCACTTCAAATACTTTCTGAATAAAAAAAAGCGGAACATCTTTATGAAATAAATCACTCATGGAGTTTACAAAAACAATTTTAGATTTATTCCATGAGTAGGGAATATGTAATGCGTCTTCATGAATTCTTAATTCAAATCCATCTTTATACTTTTCTATTCCCATTGCTTGCAAACGGCGAGACATTACTTCCGCATAACAATACTTACAACCTGCTGAAACTTTATCGCAGCCTGTTGTTGGATTCCAGGTCATTTCCGTCCATTCGATTGAGGATTGTGCCATTATTTAGTTTTATATTCTACTTTTCTTTTGTTTTTGAAAACATTATCATAAGTAATTAATGGGGATAATCCCTCATAATCAGCTTCCTTATTTTTCTTCATTTGCTTTAAACAATCGTAAGCATGTTTCCCGATGTGACCTTCATCATGTGTAAATTCTAAGGCATCAAAATTATTTTGTATCTCTTTTGACAAGACTTTAATTTTTAAATTTTCTTTAAACTTTTCAATTTTAGTAAGCCTCTTGCCACTAAACATATCCAATTGATTTTTCTCAGAGTCACTATCTATATCAAAATTTGCATCCCCGTTAATGGGGCTTCTCGCCCAAGCAATATTCAAAAATTTATCGACTGCAAGTGGATGTTTTGCGCCAAATACAATTCCAAAAATATTTGCTCCTTTCTTAATAGAGAATGGATATAATTTCAGATTAGAGTTACTAGGAAGCCTTTTCTTTAATTGTTGAATCACATTCCTATGAATAAATTTATATGGATTATTTTTTAATTCTTCAATATTCAAATCAACATGCTTTTTAAATTCCTCAGTATTACCTAACCACTTGAAATAAGAAGAGGAAACAAAATAAATAAAATCAGTTCGAGTAGTTTTCTCTAGTTCTAATAAATATTTATCAGATAAAAATTTAATTCCATTTTGATCCAAATATACCAAGGATGGAAATTGCTTAATTTCAGGAACCAATTTTGGAAATAAAATTTCAAAATCTTCATTGTAATATTTCATTTCGACTACATTGTCAACATTTTTGTTCTTTTCAAGATAGTTTAAACATGCATTTTTAAGAAGGTCAAATTTGTTTTGAATTTTTTTATCGGGTTCATACTCGTTTACGTAGAACTTGATTCTCACTTTATTTTTATAAATATTTCCTATTTGCTCTCTTATTTTCTCCAAAATTCTTATAGGACTTCCTGCAACTCCGTTTTTGTCATATCCAGTTCCTGCAAAGAGATCAAATATGCATATAGTAGGAATTCCTTGCATTACAAATGTCGGAATCCATGCTTGAGCATAATCTTCAAATATTTCAAGCTTTACAATTGTGCCTTCATCAAAAGGTTCTTCATGTAAGTCTTTATGAGCCATGATAAGGTCTATTTATATAGCTAAGATAATTCAAAACAACCTCCATTACCCACCCGGCACTTGAAATCTACTTCTGCCCAAACTCCATTCCTCCTCATTCATGCCATAGAGCTTGCCATATTTTTTATACTGCTGCGCCACCATCTGTGCTATGCTTCCTTCACCACGCATTCGTACATTCCATCTGCTGTCATTTACTTTTCCATCATTGCTTTGTTCTATCAGGTGCCAAACCTTGTCTGCCCGGTCAGGGAAGTTTTTATACAACCAGTTGTGAAATAAAAATTTACTAGTGACATAACTGTTACCCTTAATTTATTCCCAGATACAAAATATTAGATCACCCCTTCATGATGTATGTTTACTTCTTTTTTACTGAAACTTATTTATAAGGACATTTATTTCTTATATTTCTTAATCAGCAATTATTAAACATATGAAAGTTGCTGTTTATTATTGCTCCTGTTAAAAAGACATTTTAATTTCATAAATATGAACTACTATTTATTTAATTAAAAGCTTATTTTTATTCTAGTTTTTATTATTAACAACTGCATTGATAGTAATTCAGTTCCAAAAAGTCAAACCATGAAAAAGTATTTATTTGTTTTTTGTTTCTTTTCACAATTTGGATTGTTTTCTCAGACGGTTGACAAAGAAGCCTTGGACACACTTATTACTTGGGCAAAAAAAACTAATTCAAGCGCATTAGTCGTTTATCAAAACGATAAACTGATATTAAATCAATGCTTCGACAGCGTTTATATTCCTTTAGATGCTAATTCTGCTACAAAATCATTTGTAAATCTTGGCATAGGCTTATTAATTACAAATGGAAAATTAAACTCCATTGACACTCCTGTTTATAGGTTTTATCCTGAATGGAATCAGGGGCAAAAAAAGAATATAACTATCCGGCATCTTTTGAACCACACATCAGGGTTGCAATCTACGGCAAGAGCTGATGATGAAATATATCTTAGCCCCAATTATGTTCAACTTGCCCTAAGTGCAGAAATATCTGATACGCCTGGTACCAAATTCTTTTATAATAACAAAGCAGTTAATCTGCTTGCAGGCATTATACAAAAAGCAAGTGGTATGAGAATGGATAAATACATAAATCAGAATCTTTTCGCCCCGCTTGGTATTAAGAATTTTAACTGGCTCTCAGATATTTCCATTTATAAGACAAAAAAAGAGTTTGAACCGGCTCTTTTAAAAAGAGGCAACTCGATTGGAATGGCAGAACTTTTAATCAGAGCTGACGATATGGCCAAGGTTGGATTACTTGTGCTACATAAAGGATACTGGAGAGGGAAACAAATTATCAATGAAAGTTGGTTTGAAGAATCGACGAAACCCGGGCAAAAATTCAACGGTACTTGTGGTTTGTTGTGGTGGATAGTTTACGACTTTACCGAAAGTTTTATAACATTTGATAATAGCAACATTCAAGAAATACAGGAAACAGGTTTAAATGATACAACTCTGATTAATGATTTAAAAAAAATAACTGGACGCTACAATAACAATAATGAATTTTTAATGGCTCTTGATGCACTGCAATCTGTGAAAAAAATTGGAGGAAGCCATGAATTTATAAAATTATATCATGAAGATTATTTAAAAAGTAGTGATGCCAACTGTCATGATGATGTCCATCATGACATTTATACATTTGTGAAAGAAAAAGCAACACGTATTGGTTTTGCAGCAAAAGGATATTTGGGGCAATTGATAACTATTTTTCCTGATAAAAAATTAGTAGTTGTAAGAACTATTAGTCATAAAAACTTCAAACAAAAGAGTGACAATTTTTTTGATTTTGACGAACTATCTTATAAGCTTGTAAAATAGTCGAAACCAATCCGGCATTAATTCCATCTGCTAAAGATTTTTTATTTTCCTTATAAAAAAGAAATAGGGAGTGGGAGAAAAAATAAATTCTTCACATGTTGCCCGTCGTATGTATTTCTTTTACTATTTTCTGAATGGAAAATTTGCTTGTGACATTATACATCTTTTAGCCGAAAAAAAATTTCAAATTTTTCAGTTCTACTTTAAATGGCGGGTACCTCATCGCAATTGTATGCGATCTGTTTGTAATTCTTTCTTCCAACATGGTACCCTTTGAAAATTTACCAATGTTAATTGCGATAATCCCTCTTCGCTTGGTCCGGTTTATGCACAGCACCCTACAGATATATTTCCAAAAATTCTTCTTTTACTTTTATAATCTTGTTCCGCAGTTCCTCATCCGGACTCCGTTTTAATAAATACTCATTTACCCCGAACCCGGAATTGTATTTACTATCGTTTTCATATTCCCTCCTTTTGATCAAAAAAATAAATGCTTTAATATTTAGTATAAATATACTAAAATATTTAGTTGTATCAATTTTTTTTCGCACCTTTATTTTCTGAAATTTTATTTTATAATGATTCATTAACTTTTTTCTTCGGGTGATGGTTGGTGATGAGGCTTAAACTTTTCTTATGGATAGCGAAGAATTTTATGGCGCTGCTTACCGGGGTTCAAAGCAATTTGCCCAACAGCAGGTAAAAACGGCAAACGCAACCGGCTTTGGTGCTGCCACCGATGACTATGCCGAACGGGGTATTGATTTGAATGAACAGCTTATTAAAAACAAACCCGCCACTTATTTTTTCCGCATGAAAGGCGATGCGATGAAAGATGCAGGCGTTTTTGATGGAGATGTACTGATCGTTGACCGATCATTAAAACTTGCCAATGGAAAAATTATTGTTGCTGTATTAAATGGTGAATTAATTGTACGGCGGTTTCATAAAAATTTTTCTTCGGCTTTTTTAATACCGGATAACAACCGGTATAAAACCATTAACCTGGCCGAGTTTACTGATTTTGTTTTGTGGGGTGTGGTTACGTATGTTATTCATCCGGTATAAATGAAACTCCATCAGACCATTTTAAAATAAATATGACTGATGAAAGCAATAGTTGATTGTAATAGTTTTTATTGTTCCTGCGAGCGGCTGTTCCGTCCCGATCTGGAAACAAAACCCGTTGTTGTCCTCAGCAATAATGATGGTTGTATTATTTCCCGTACCGATGAAGCAAAAAAATTAGGTGTAGGTATGGCGGCGCCTTATTACCAGAATAAAGAAATCATTACCAAGCATAAAGTGGCCGTATTCAGCAGCAACTATAATTTATATGGCGATTTGAGTATGCGGGTAATGGATACGCTACGGCATTTGGTTGGTGAAAATAAAGTAGAAGTGTATTCGGTGGATGAAGCTTTTTTAGACCTGGATATGATTGGAGAAAGCAGGTTAGAAAAAGCTGCAATTGAAATTAAGTACACGGTGGAAGAATGGACAGGCATCAAAGTATCGGTAGGTGTGGCACCGAGTAAATTACTTTCGAAGGTGGCGAATAAACTTTCTAAAAAAGATAAACAGGGTACACAGGGTGTGCTGGTATTAGAAACACTGGAAAAAATAAAAGAAGCATTAGAAAAAACATTGGTGGATGATCTCTGGGGTGTTGGCAGGCAGTATGCTGTTAAGCTTCACCAGCTTGGTATAAATAATGGATGGCAGTTAAGAAGTATGCCTGAAGAATGGGCAAGAAAAAATCTGGGCGGTGTGGTTGGCGTTCGTTTGATAAAAGAATTAAATGGCATACCCTGCATACCGATGAAAGATCCGTTGGAAATAAAAAAAATGATTGCTACCACAAGAATGTTTGGCAACCCGGTGTATAAACTTGATGACATAAAAGAAGCGATAGCCACTTATGCATCGAGAGCGGCAGAAAAACTGCGAAGACAATATTGCGCAGCAGGATTTATAGATGTGTTTGTAGTAACCAATGGGTACACCAATGAAAAATATGAATACAATCCGCAAACAAGACATAAACATTTTGTGCTGCCAAAAGCCACATCCGATACACATGAATTAATTCACTATGCCATGCCACTTGTTGAAAAATTATTTCAACCCGGATTGAAATATTTAAAAGCTGGAATTATACTGGGTGCCATAGTACCTGATAATTCTTTACAGGGAAATTTATTTATTAATAATAATGAAAGTAACCAGCGGCAACTGATGAATGTGATTGACAATATCAATTTCAGTCAGCGGGATGATGTGGTGAAATATGTTGCTTCCGGACTGAAGCGAAACTGGAAAATGCGGCAGGAACTGCGCAGCAAACGGTTTACCACAAGATGGGATGAACTGTATGAAATAAAATAAACAACGAACGATGTATAACCCTTATTCATTATTTACACCGCAACTGCTGGATGCAATGACAACGCAACCTATGTATTTTGTGCGCCAATACTACGAAAGAGGAGTAGCTGCTCATGATAATGAAATAAAACCATTTTTGTTTACTTGCTATACCCATCACGTAACAGATAAGGAAAGAGCCGAACGGCATATGCGGTTATTGTGGATGGATAAATACCGGTTTCTTTATGACAGCACTAATAAAGAGCATTTTGAAAAATTAAAAAAGGCAGCTCAGCAACCTGATGGTTTTAGAATTTATATAAACCTGCTGCCAAAAAAATGGAAAGCAAGTGATACTTTGAAGATGAAAATAAATTATTACATGATTCATAAACTGCCGTGGTGGAAATATTCGCCGGCGGATAAACTGAATGTAACATTACAGGAGAGATACGGACAACTCTATATTGCCCTGTTATGGAAAGGTCAACAGACTGAAGTACATTTGGATGAAATAGAAAAATTTTCCCATGTGTTACGACATGAGCTTCTTCAGCAACATTAAACTGATTGCTGATTTTCTTAAAATCGATTTTGATAATACCATACAGTTTGAACCCACATACCATAAAGTGGCGCAAGCATTTAATAAATGGCCAGTAGTAATAAATGAAGAAGGATTAAAAATAAAATTGTTTGAATGGGGTGTAATTGCCGATTATATGAATACACCAGAGAAGATAAAAGAGTATAGAACCAGTATGGCAAATGCCCGAAGCGAAAAAATTATTGATGATAAAAGATCGGTATGGCACCGAATCAGGAATCAACGGTGCATTGTATTTACTACCGGTTTTTTTGAACACCATGATGCGGGGCTTAAAAAGAAAGTACCTTATTTTATAAAAGTAAAAGGAGTTCCTGTTTTTTGTTTTGCAGGATTATATAATTATTCACCCATGCCCGATATTGAAACCGGCGAAGCGATCGGAACATTTTCTATCATCACCAGACAGGCAAATTCGTTGATGGCAAAAATTCATAATGGTGGGGCAAACAGTAACCGGATGCCGCTGATACTAACAAAAGAACTGGCAGAAAAATGGCTAACGAAAAAGTTAAGCGATGAAAACATAAATGAAATAATAAACTATGAATTTCCTGCAACAGAAATGGTAGCGTGGCCGGTAAATACAATCCGTACACGAAAGGAAGACAACGAAAATGTGATTAAAGAAATGAAGTATGAAAATTTTTCGGGGATATAATTTTCATCTTTCAGACAATTAGTGTTCATTTATTGCCAAAATAAAAACTTACTGATATGCGTTTATTTATCTTGTTGTTGCTTTTGTCTTCCACTTCATTTGCACAACAAAAGCCAAACATTATTTACATCATGAGTGATGACCATGATGCTGATGCTATCAGTGCATATAATAAAAAATTTATTTCCACCCCTGGTATTGACAGGCTTGCAAAAGAAGGAATGCTTTTTAAAAATACATTTGTCGGTAATTCAATTTGCGGACCTGCAAGGGCTACTTTACTTACCGGACAGCATTCACACAAAAATGGAATGCGTGATAACCGGACAAGATTTGATTCCTCAAAAATTACAATGCCTTTTTTATTACAGCAGGCCGGTTATCAAACAGCCATTGTTGGTAAATGGCATTTACAATCTTATCCGAAAGGTTTTGATTACTGGAAAATTTTACCTGGGCAGGGATTATATTATGACCCCCGAATGATAAATATGTATGGTGATACAACTCTTTTGAAAGGATATGCCACCGATATTATTACTAATGAGGCAATCAACTGGCTTGATAACCGTAAGAAAGAAAAACCATTTCTCTTATTGCTGCATCATAAAGCCCCACACCGGAATTTTGTTCCTCAATTAAAATGGATAGAACTTTATTCAAAAAAAATTTTCCCTGAGCCCAGCACATTGTTTGCCGACATGAATAAACATGGTAAAGCATGGCAGACACAAAAGATGAGCATATTAAAAGATATGACGCTCTGTACCGATCTGAAAGTTGATCCCTCCATTCTTTCTCAATTAGCCGGTTTCATTCTTGATTCAGCTGACATTCGTGGCTATCATGCAACCCTGAACCGCATTCCTTCAGCAGAAAGAAAAAGAATGAAAGAAATATATTCTGAACGAGGCAAACAGTTGATACAAGTGTGGGGAAACGACAGCCTTGTTTTAAAATTAAAATACCAATGGTATATGCAGGATTATATAGCATGTGTTGCTTCCATTGATGAAAACATTTCTAAACTGCTTAACTATTTAGATAAAAATAATTTAGCCAGTAACACAGTGATAATGTATACCGGCGACCAGGGAATGTATCTTGGAGAAAATGGCTGGTTTGATAAACGATGGATGTATGATGTATCCATGCAAGCTCCTTTATTAATACGCTGGCCCGGTAAAATAAAAGCCGGTTCAATAAATGCTTCTTTGGTACAGAATATAGATTTTGCACCAACCATGCTGGATGTAGCAGGCACGAATGTTCCGGCATGGATGGATGGAATCAGTATTAAACCTTTGCTAACTGGAAAAATAAATTCATTGCAGAGGAAAAATCTTTACTACCATTATTATGAATACCCGATAGATCATCATGTACTGCCGCATCTTGGCATACGGGGCGAACGTTATAAACTAATCTATTTTTATACGCTTAATGAATGGGAGTTGTATGATTTGCAAAATGATCCTGCGGAACAAAAAAATTTATTTGCCTCAGCTGCATACCAGTTGGTAGCACAACGGATGAAAAAAGAATTGCTCAATCTCCGGAATAAATATAATGATCATGAACCGGCAGGTGAATTAAAATAACTACTGGTACTTCTTCATCAAATCATATAAAATTTTTTTATCCGTTTCATTAATGACATTGATTGTATCCTTCGGTACAAAATGAATTTTATACGACTGTATTGCAATTTCAGGTTTTGAAATATTATATCCGATAACCCGCAATGCCTGTATCGCATTAAAATCAACCGGCACTTTCACATTCATTGTGTCATACCAATAGCCATACCCTTTTTCAGCCAGGGTTTGCCAGGAAAAATAACGGCTGGGGTCAACTTTTCTTCCGGGTGCAATATCTGCATGTCCAACAAAATTTGTTTGTGGTATATTATACGCTTTTTTTAATCTGTCCAATAGCTGAAACAAGCTATTCATTTGTGCTTGGGAAAAAGGCTCGCTGCCATTGTTATCTATTTCAATGCCGATACTCGAAGAATTTAAATCAGTTGCATTACCCCATCTGCTTATACCCGCATGATGTGCACGAAGCAAATCATTCAGCATATGATGCACCGCTCCATCTCTGCAAATAACATAATGTGCACTTACCTGTGTACGGGTAAGTGTAAATGTTTTTAAGGTCTGCTCGCAACTGTTTTGAGCCGTGTGATGAATAACAACAAAATTAGGACGGCGCATTGAAAAATTTGTTGTACCCACCCAATCTGTTGCATAATTCAAACCAGCAGAATCTTTCAGTGGGTATTCATTCAGCAATTTTCCAAATGCTTTCGCTTGTTTTTTATAAACTTTATTTGTTGCCCGATATGCATGATGTGTACAACTTGTAATAAATAACCCCAAAAAAATTAAAATTGCAATACCATAGACTTTTTTAGTAATCATTGTAACATATTTAACTTTCTGAAAAGTAGGAATAATTTCATTAACTATTTTTAAATTATGACAATAAAAAAATCAAGGTATGGTAATGCAAAAGTGATAACTGTATTTAGTTTAGCCGGAAGCAGCAGATAATTTTTCAGGAAATGAAAAATAGAAAGGATGGGAAGTCAGAAAAAGAAAAGAAGTTAAAAAAGCCGTTCCAAAAATTCAGAACGGCTTTTCTCTCAAAAATGATTTCTTAATAATTATACACTACCAGCTTACCATCAGCATCATAATAACTGTATTCAGTTTTTCCCTGAATAATATCTTTAATTCTGAAAATATCTTTTACTGTTTTAGGTATTTCTATTTTTATTGCTTCTTCTAATTTTGTACCAGGCCGGCGTTTAAAAATTGAATCCAATACATTTCTTGGCAATTTATCTTTTAATACAGGAGTTCTTGTATCCCTTCTTTCACCATTGGCATGATAGATAGCAGTTGACCGGGCAAATCCATTTCCAAAAGTTGCTGTCCAATCTCCCCGGTATTTTGTCCAATATACATTTGTTGCATTGGGATAATCCCGTTGAAAAGAAGACCTCACTTTTGCAGGTTGATTTTTTGATGGCTTTGCGCCGGCACCATTATCACTTGTTCCTTCCCATATTTTTTTATCATGATCATTTTTTTCCTTGTTCTCCTTTTCAATTTTTTCTTTGTCTTCTTTGCTGCCCGAATTCCCCGGGTTTTCAGTTTTAGTTTTTTGTTTGTCTTTACCCTTTCCTCCACTATTACCCTGTGCAAGTATTGATAAACTGATGGTAAAAGCGGTAAGTAGTAATAATATTTGTTTCATTGTTTCAATTTTAGTTTTTTTTTAAAAAATCATGCCAGAAAAAAAGACGGGCCTTTCGTTATTATAGTTGCAAAACCCATTTTTTACATATTTCTCCGGTACTGTCCCCCCACTTCATACAGAGCATTTGTTATTTGCCCAAGTGAACAGTACTTTACTGTTTCCATTAACTGTGCAAAAATGTTTTCATTTTTTATAGCCGCTTCTTTTAATTTTTTTAATTCCGATTCACGTTTTGATTCATTTCTTTTACAGAAAGCATGCAAGTTGTTTATCTGCTGCTCTTTTTCTAATTTGGTACTTCGTATTACTTCACTTGGAATTATAGTTGGCGAACCTTGTTTATTTAAAAAAGTATTTACACCAATAATAGGAAACTCGCCGGTATGTTTCTGATGTTCATAAAACAAACTTTCTTCCTGAATTTTATTTCGCTGATACATTCTTTCCATTGCACCCAGCACACCACCTCTTTCAGTAATACGATCAAATTCTGTTAATACAGCTTCTTCTACCAAATCAGTCAATTCTTCAATTGCAAAACTTCCCTGGTTAAAATTTTCTGTCTTTCCAGTACCTAACTCACGGTTAATAATTAATTGGATAGCCATTGCCCGTCTTACACTTTCTTCAGTAGGGGTTGTTATTGCTTCATCATATGCATTTGTGTGAAGCGAATTACAATTATCATATATCGCATACAAAGCCTGCAGTGTTGTACGAATATCATTAAAATCTATTTCCTGTGCATGCAAACTTCTACCCGATGTTTGAATATGATATTTCAACATCTGACTTCGCTTGTTTGCTTTGTATTTATACTTCATTGCCTTTGCCCATATTTTTCTTGCTACTCTTCCAATAACACTATACTCGGGGTCCATTCCGTTACTAAAGAAAAAAGATAGATTCGGAGCAAATTCATCAATATTCATTCCACGGCTGAGATAATATTCTAAATACGTAAATCCATTTGATAAGGTAAATGCCAATTGTGTAATTGGGTTAGCACCTGCTTCTGCAATATGATACCCGCTGATACTTACACTGTAAAAATTCCGTACTTTATTTTTAATAAAATATTCCTGCACATCACCCATAAGCTTCAATGCAAACTCGGTAGAAAAAATACAAGTGTTTTGCGCCTGGTCTTCTTTAAGAATATCTGCCTGAACGGTTCCACGCACCTGCTCTAAAGCTGTTTGTTTGCATTGGTCATAAATTTCTTTTGGCAAAACCTCATCACCACTTAATCCGAGCAATTTTAATCCAAGGCCGTTATTCCCTTCCGGCAAAGCCCCCCCACCTCCGCCAATCGGCGGAGGGATTTTAGAGTCCTCCAAAAAATTGGAGTACACTGGTATCTTATCATTTCCGAATTTCTTTTTAAATTCTTCATTCACTATTGACCATTGACTATTCTTTTCAATCCATTTCTCACACTGCTGATCAATTGCTGCATTCATAAAAAAGGCAAGCAACATCGGCGCCGGCCCATTGATGGTCATACTTACCGATGTCTTTGAATCACATAAATCAAAACCACTATATAATTTTTTTGCATCATCAACCGTTGCAATACTTACTCCTGCATTTCCAATTTTGCCATAAATATCCGGACGATGATCGGGGTCTTCACCATAAAGTGTTACACTGTCGAACGCAGTGGATAAGCGAATAGCGGGTTGATCAAGACTTACATAATGGAATCTTCTGTTTGTTCTTTCGGGACCACCTTCACCAGCAAACATTCTTGTGGGATCTTCGCCTTCTCTTTTTAAGGGAAACACACCGGCCGTAAATGGAAAATGACCCGGCACATTTTCTTGTGCCTGCCATTTTAAAAGATCGCCCCAGTCTTTGTATTTTGGTAAAACAACTTTTGAAATTCTTGTTCCGGATAAACTCCGGGAAAACATTTCCTGTTTTATAACCTTATCCCTCACTTTAAATTCATAGTAATCCTTCTGGTATTCTTTTAATTTTTCATTCCAGTTCTTTATCAGTTTCCTCGAAACCGGCGTAAGCTGTTCTTCATAAAATAATTTCATTTTTTCCATAACCGCCTGCGAATACCCCTGTGAACCCTGAGCAAAAGAAAAATCTTTCATCATTTCAAGTGTACCATCCAGTTTATACAACTTCGAAGCAATGGCAGCTTGATCTTTTACTAACTGATCATAGTTCCTGTTGTTCTCGCTTATCTCACTTAAATATCTTAAACGGTTGGATGGAATAATGGCTTGGGAAATTTGTGCTGTTTCAGCAAAATGATATTCGCCAAACTTAATACCTGTTTTTGTTTCAATCTTTTGAAGTAACAAAGTGAAAAGCTGATTCACCCCGCCATCATTAAACTTACTTGCCATGGTTCCCACAATCGGCAACTCATTATCTTTTGCCGTAAATAACTGGTGGTTGCGTTTATATTGTTTTTTTACATCAGCTAAGGCATCTAAGGCACCGGCTTTATCAAATTTGTTTATACAAACCAAATCTGCAAAATCAAGCATATTGATTTTTTCCAATTGACTGGCAGCACCATATTCCGGCGTCATTACATACATACTTACATCACAATATTCCAGGATGCTTGCATCGCTTTGCCCCACTCCTGCACTTTCCAAAATAATAAAATCAAACTCAGCCGCTTTACAAATATCAATTGCCTCTTGCATTGCCGCACTCAACGCTGTATTATCATCCCGGGTTGCAAGGCTTCGCATATAAGCTCGTGGATGTGAAATTGAATTCATCCGGATCCGATCGCCCAGCAAAGCACCACCGGTCTTTTTCTTGGATGGGTCAACAGAGATAACCGCAATTGTTTTATCCGTAAAATTTGTTAAGTACCTTCTTACTATTTCGTCGGTAACGCTACTTTTACCTGCTCCCCCAGTGCCGGTTATTCCAAGTACAGGTATAGCCCCCCTGCCCCCCGAAGGGGGGTTCTGTGAAGACTCTGCTTTTAATTGTAGTTTTTTTAATAATGATTTGTAATCTTTCCCAATTTCTGCCAGTGATATTATTCTTGCAATTATTCTAATATCCTTCACTTCGTTTAATGGAAAAACTCCATTCCAATTCGGGTCTTCAAAAGTCCCTCCTTCGGAGGGGTTGGGGAGGCTTAATCTTATTACTTCTTCTATCATCCCTTCCAATCCCATCTTCCTTCCATCATCCGGGCTATAAATTTTCGTTATTCCATATTTATGCAATTCATCAATCTCGGTTGGTAAAATAGTACCACCACCGCCACCAAAAATTTTTATATGTCCGCAACCATTTTCTTCCAGCAGGTCTTTCATATATTTAAAAAATTCTACATGACCGCCCTGGTAAGATGTAATGGCAATGCCCTGCACATCTTCTTCAATTGCTGTTTCTACAATTTCTTTTACACTCCGGTTATGGCCGAGATGAATAATTTCTGCCCCCTTACTCTGCATGATTCGCCTCATTATATTAATAGCAGCGTCATGCCCGTCAAATAAACTGGCGGCAGTTACTATCCTTACTTTATTTACGGGGTGATTACTCATATACTATATAGTAGTTTCAAAGGTAATAAAAAACAAATGCCTGTTTGAAGAATGGCAACCAAACCATTTCGTTTACATTTGCCTGATGCAAAATGTGCTTGATACCATTGAAAAAGTATATGAAAGCTGGTCGGGCAAACCTGCTGTTTCTATTGATGTATTGCCTCAAAGTGGAAGCGAGAGAAGATATTTTCGAATTTATACAGGCGGAGGAAAATCATTGCTGGCTACCTATGGTGCAAATATTCAGGAGAATGAATCTTTTCTTTATTTTTCAAATCATTTTTATAAAAAACAACTTCCTGTTCCTGAAATATACTTTATAAGTGAAGACAGAATAATTTACCTGCAACAGGATTTTGGAGATGTTTCACTTTCATCGCAATTGGAAAAAGAGGGCAATACGTCAACGCTCTACTCACTGTTTAAAGAAAGTTTACAGAACCTTGCAAACTTACAGGTAAAAGGAAATGCGGGTTTGGATTATAAAAAATGCCTGACCAATAAAGAGTTTGGCAAGCAGGCAATTCTTGCTGACTTATTATACTTCAAATATTATTTTTTAGATGCACTACGTAAACCGTATGACAAGCAAAGGCTGTTGGATGATTTTGATGCATTGAGTAATTATCTTACCCATACGGAGTATAAATATTTCATGTTCCGCGATTTTCAAAGCAGAAACATAATGATTAAACCCGATGGGGGTTTAGGCTTTATCGACTATCAGGGTGGAATGAAGGGTGCACCGCAATATGATGTGGCAAGTTTGCTTTGGCAGGCAAAAGCAAATCTATCGGATGAATGGAAGAATAATTTGCTGAATGAGTATATGGATTTTTTTGAAAAAACTATTGGAGCGACGATTGACAGAAATATTTTTAAAACACAATATAACGGTTACGTGTTGTTGCGTTTATTGCAGGTGTTGGGTGCATATGGTTTTCGGGGTTTGTTCGAACGTAAGGCACATTTTTTAACAAGCATTCCGCTAGCCTTACAAAATTTAAAATCATTTTTGAACAATCAAACTATCGGCATTTCTGTTCCTGAGTTTAAAAAAGTATTGGACATTTGTACCAGTAACGAAGTCATCGGACAATTTACACCGCTGCAAGCAAATGATTCAACCCCTTTGGTAGTAAAAATCTGCAGCTTCTCTTACCGTAAAGAATTGCCGGTTGATGAAACAGAAAATGGCGGTGGGTTTATTTTTGATTGCCGCGGCATTTTAAATCCAGGAAGAGTTGATGCCATGAAAACACTACATGGAAGAGATAAGATGGTAAAAGATTTTTTGGAACAACAAACACAGATGCCCGATTTTCTCAATAGTGTTTTTGATATTGTAGACATCAGTGTGGAAGAATATATAAAACGAGGTTTTGAAAGTTTGATGGTGAGTTTTGGATGCACCGGCGGTCAGCATCGCAGTGTGTATGCAGCCGATGCAATGGCTAGGCATTTAAAAAACAAATTTAAGCTGAAGATTGAGTTGATACATTGTGTGCAAGATGTAAAAAACTGGATGAACCCACTTCCT
>JANOFP010000032.1:0-2570 GCA_031413675.1 Bacteroidota bacterium | reverse complement strand
TTTAAGTCCTGAGCGGTGAGGCAATTTACACTTACCATTAAGCAATAAGCCAGTACAATTTTTTTCATAGCAGTTGTTTAAGGACGGAAATTAAGGAATCATAAGCAATTAAGGAATCATAATTAATTTTCCTGCCAATTTTAATATCCTAACTTAGAAATAAATTAAGAGCTATGAAGAAAATATTAGCCATCATTTCAATTGCAACATTAATTTATTCCTGCAAAACGGGTGAAGGATTAAAATTCAGTGAACTGATTGTTGGAAAAGAAAAAAGCCTTGTACCTGAAATACAAAAAACGGAATCGCAGACTAAAGACTTTATTGCCGCCGGGCATTTTGACAGCATGGCTTTTGTAAGTGAAAAAATGGAGCGTCTTGTTGATGAAAAGTTGAAAGAAGTTAGAGAACTGAATGCACCGGATTTAAAGTTTGCCGATAATTTCAAAAAAGATGCAATAGACTATTTTACGTATATGAAATCTGTTTATACCGGCTATGTAAAATATGCCAGAGCAGAAACGGCAGACAAAAGAGATGAAGAACTTAAAAAAATACAGTTGATAGTAACCAAAAAGGAATTAATATTAAGAACGATGAGAGACTCGCAGAAAAGATTTGCCAAAGCAAATGGCTTTAAAATTATAGACTGATACTATTACTCCAATGATATGAAGGATAGTCATAGGGACCATGTAAAAACAATCAGCTATTTTAGTTCTCGTTCCGAATTAATTTGACAAAATTTTTTGAATTATAAAGTAACGTATTTTAGCTGAAATACAGCTATTATGCACAAGCATGGCGGGCAAACTTTCCACTAGACAATAAAGACATGAAAATAGCAATCAGACTTATTTTAGTTTCACTATTATGGACAAGTTGCAACACAGAGACAGAAGACATTGAATTTGGTTCGAACAACGGAAACGTAATAAATATTAACGGCACAAAAATTTATTATGAAGAATATGGACAGGGTACCCCTCTGCTATTACTTTCAGGTGGTGGGATTGATAGGAGTATAAGGGACTTTAGAAAATGCATCCCGAACCTTTCAAAACATTATAGAGTCATCGCACCTGATACCCCTGGACAAGGTAGGTCTGAACAAACTGATAGTTTAAGCTATGACTTACTATTGGATTTTATGTCACAACTAATTGACTCACTAAAGATCGACAGCGCCTATGTTATGGGCTGGAGTGATGGTGCAATTGTTAGTCTTCTATTGGCTGCTAGACGGTCTGATAAGATAAAAAAGGTAATTGCTGTTGGAGCAAACAACGGTACGAGAGGATTTTTAATCCCAGAGGGATTTCCCCTTGACTCAGTTAAGCCTCCCTCGTTGGAATACTGGGTTACACAGAATAAGGAAGTAATTGAATGGTATAATACATTGACTCCAAAAAAGGATTGGAAAAAAGCTGTTAACAACATGAACAGGATGGTGTATGCGAAAGAATATTTTCCGACAAGTGTCTATAATGATATAAAGATTCTTGTAATGATTGTGCTTGGAGACAGAGATATGATTTCAATTGAACATGGACAGGAAATGTACAGCCTAATAAAGAATAGTCAATATTGTGTTTTACCAAATACAACACATGAGGTATTCGCTGAGAGACCCGACAATATTAATCAGGTTGCGATTGATTTTTTTAAATGAGGTTCGTAAATATGCCTGTGCATAATATTCGGTTTGCTGCTATGCTGGCTGATGAATACAAACTCATCTGTTTGTGTCTCGTCCTAATATAGGCTGACTAAAAAATCAACCAAAATGGAACTTAAAGACCTGCTCTTTCTGAATAAAGTAGATTTCATTATGAAAGACTTGTTATTAGGTTAAGCACAATTCCAACGCCTAATACCAATGGCGTGCTAAAGACAAACTATAATTTTGCAGCAATCAAGGCCAATTTTTTTATTAACTTTACTTCATAATGAGGCAGCGTATTTATATTGACACTTCAGTAATTGGCGGTTATTTTGACGAAGAGTTTCAAGAGGTTACCCGTGAATTATTTAAGCGTTTGGAGAATAATGAAATTGTTTTTGTAGTATCTGACCTTCTTGACCTTGAATTAATAGAAGCTCCTGAACAAGTTCGGCAACTCTTAGAAAAATATTCCGCCAATAAGTTTGAAAGAGTTGCATTGACGGCGGATGCTATCCAACTTGCAGACGCATACATAACAGAAAAAGTGGTTGGCAAAACAAGTTTGGAAGATTGCAGGCATATTGCACTAGCGACAATAAATAGAGTTGATGTTCTTGCAAGCTGGAATTTTAAGCATATTGTAAACCTTGACAGAATAAAAGGATATAATTCAGTAAACCTTCGGTTAGGTTTTCCAATGATTGAAATAAGAAGTCCAAAAGATTTAATAAAATATGGAAACGACTAAAAAACAAAAAACGTTTGACGCAGTAAAAATGATGCGTGACATCCGGGACAAAATCAGTCTTGAGACACAGGGTATGTCTTTTGAAGAATTAAAAGCATACATTGAAAAAAAGTTGAAGAAGGATAAATCAAAACTTGCCGGACATTAATAACTGCC
>JANOFP010000031.1:0-6184 GCA_031413675.1 Bacteroidota bacterium | reverse complement strand
GGAATGAGTGCATTAGCCCGGTATTTTCATTCAAAGCGGGTAAATGTATCTGGTTACGATAAAACAGAAACTTCTTTGACAAAGGAATTGGCTGCAAGCGGAATTGAAATTCATTATGAAGAAAATATAAATCTTATTCCGAATGAAGTTGATTTAGTGGTTTATACACCAGCTATACCTAAAACACATAAAGAGTTAGTGTTTTATCAACAGAATGGATTTAACGTAGTGAAAAGAAGTGATGTATTGCAAATGATTTCAGCAAGTTCTTTTAATATCTGCGTTGCAGGTACACACGGTAAAACAACAATCACAACAATGGTTGCTCATTTATTACGGCATAGTGGTTATGGTTGCAATGCTTTTCTGGGTGGTATATCAGTAAACTATGGTACAAATTTCTGGCCGCAGGATCCAGCCTCAACGTCAGCTGGTAGTAAAAAAAATGTAAGTGTGATTGAAGCCGATGAATATGATAGAAGTTTTTTGAAATTAAGCCCGGATGTTGCAATCATTACAGCAATGGACGCTGACCATTTGGATATTTATGGCACTGCAACTGAAATGGAAAATGCGTTTATTGATTTTAGCAGTAAGGTAAAACCCGGTGGCTTGCTGTTGAGCAAGTTTGGTTTGAAAAGAGGAAAGGAATTAAAAAGTGAAAAGCATTTGACTTATAGTTTGCAGAATGATAATGCAGATATCTATGCGGCAAATATTAAAATGGAAAATGGCAGTTATGAATTTGATGTGGTGATGAACGATATCACAATTGAAAATGTGAAGTTGAATATGGGGGGAATGCATAATGTGGAAAATGTGACAGCAGCAATCGGCGTAGCAAGTTCTTTGGGAATTGTAACTAAAAAAATCAAAGCAGCAGTTGAAGATTTTCGTGGTGTAAAAAGGAGATTCGAATATATAATCAAAACAAAAGAAATTGTTTTTGTTGATGATTATGCTCATCACCCGGAAGAACTGCGGGCATTGATTACCGGAGCAAAATCGTTGTTCAGCGAAAGAAGATGTACGGTAGTTTTTCAACCACATCTTTTTTCAAGAACAAGAGATTTTGCAGATGGCTTTGCCGAAGTTTTAGATTTAGCGGATGAATTAATTCTTTTGCCTATTTATCCAGCAAGAGAATTGCCAATTGAAGGGGTAAGCAGCCAATTTCTTTTAGATAAAATGAAAAGCAATCATAAAAGAGTGATGACAAAAGCAGAGATGACAGACTGGGTAGAAAATGATTTTTCAAAAAACAGGAATAAAGTTATTGGCGAATTATTGATACTAGCTGGTGCAGGCGATATAGATACACTTGTACAACCGGTTAAACAAATATTAGAAAAAAGTTACGAATAATGAATACAAAACAAACCATACGAAAAATATTATTTGTACTACTGTGGGTGGTAATTGGCGGCGGTATGATTACGTTGCTGGTAGCGGCAATTGGCCGAAAGAAAAAAGAAGTATGTAGTAATTATATAATTACGATAAAAGGAAATGAAAAAAATTATTTTGTTGATAAAAATGACATTTTGGGTTTAGTAAGTGCTTCTACTGATGGAAAAATCATTGGGCAACATCTATCGGGTATTAAAATGAAAAAAGTAGAAGACTTGCTGGAGGATAATGAATGGATACAGGATGCGGAATTGTGGGTTGACAATAAAAATATTTTAAATATTACGGTAACAGAAAGAGAACCAATTGCAAGAGTTTTTACAACAGCCGGAAATACATTTTATATAGATAGTAATACAAAACGAATGGGCTTATCGGATAAGATGAGTGCAAGAGTCCCTGTGTTCACAGGTTTCCCCGAAAAAAGAATATGGAATAACAAAGACAGTGCATTAATGAAAGACATAAAAAGGATTGCAAGTTTTGTGCAGGCAGATACATTTTGGAATAGCCAGGTATCACAACTCGATATCGTTAGCTGCGGATTCAATTGCTGGAATATTGAAATGATACCAGTTGTGGGAAATCATACAGTACGATTAGGCAATGCAGAAAATATTAAGCAAAAATTTGAAAGGCTGTTTGTTTTTTATAAACAAATAATAAGCAAATCCGGATTTGATAAATACCCGGTATTGGATGTGCAATACAAAGGGCAGGTAATTGGAGTAAGGGAAAAGTCAACAAACAAAATAGACTCAGTGCAGTTAAGAAAAAATATTGAAAAATTATTAAAACAATCCAGTGAAGGCCAGTAATGTCGAAAGGTAAGAAAAATAAGTAACAGGCAAATGATGACTCAAAAAAACAATATCAATTATAAACTCAAATTCGTAAACAACTAAAAACAACAATATCATGAACAACGAGCAACCCATTATCGTCGGACTCGACATTGGAACAACAAAAATTGCTGTAATTGCCGGAAGGAAAAATGAATTTGGCAAATTAGAAATCCTCGGCTTTGGCAGAGCGAACAGTAATGGTGTTAAGCATGGCCAGGTGCTTAACATTGATGAAACGATTAAAGCAATAAACACGGCACTTCAAAATTGTCTGGCATCAAATCCTGAATTGGAGATAGGAGAAGTGTATGTCGGTATTGCGGGGCATCATATAAAAAGTTTGCAAACCCGTGGCGATATCGTTCGGCAGAAAACAGAAGATGAAATTACGCAGGTTGAAATTGATCAATTGATAAACGATCAATATAAAACATATATACCTGCCGGCGATCAAATCATTGATGTAATTCCTCAGGAATTCACCGTTGATAATTTTCAAAATATTGTAAAGCCGATTGGGTATGGTGGTGTAAAACTTGGCGCCAACTTTCATATTATAACCGGCGATAAAAATGCAATACGAAATATCAATCGGAGTGTTGAAAAAAGTGGATTGCAAACAAAAGACCTGGTATTGCAGCCCTTAGCATCATCATCTGCAGTAATGGGTCAGGAAGATTTGGAGGCTGGTGTTGCGATAGTTGATATTGGTGGTGGCACAACTGACCTGGCTGTTTTTTACGAAGGCATATTAAAGCATACTGCCGTCATTCCTTTTGCCGGAGAAAATATTACTAACGATATTAAAACTGGTTTAGGCGTTTTAAAAACACAAGCTGAACAAATGAAAATGCAGTTTGGCAGTGCACTATCGGATGAAGCAAAAGCCAATGCTTTTATTACCATTCCGGGTTTGCGTGGAATGCCAGCAAAAGAAATCAGTGCAAAAAATCTGGCGAATATTATTCAGGCCCGAATGACGGAGATAATGGATTTTGTTTCTTATCATCTTAAGCAGGTTGGATTAGACAACCGGATGTTGAATGGCGGAATCATTCTTACCGGTGGTGGCTCGCAATTAAAACATTTAATTCAGTTGACGGAATATGTAACCGGTTTACCTGCACGTATTGGTTTCCCAAATGAGCATCTTGCAGCCGGGCATATAGAAGAATTGGCAAAGCCAACTTATTCGACATGCATCGGGCTTATTTTAAAAGGCTATGATGATTATGAACATAACAGAAAAGATTTTGACAAAGACTTTAAAAAAGTTGGCGTGCCGGATGGTTTGAAAAAAATGGCAACAGAACCAGCAATGGATGTGATGGAAGAAATAGGCGAAAAACAAATGAAACAAAGAAAAGGACTCAGCAATTTCTGGGGCAAGTTTAAAGATGGCATTATTGATTTGTTTAAAGAGGAAGAAGACAAGCATCTGTAAAGCCCCTTCAAATCCCGACTCGTCGGGACAAGCTCTCCCAAAAGGGAGGCTTATGAAGAGTCATTAAATTCATAAAGTTCTTTTAACTGTTCTGAGAAAATAAAACTAACCTAAATCAATCATGGTCTTCATAAGTCCCCTTCGGGGGATTTAGGGGGCCTCAAAATTCAATCACTATGATACATTTCGATTTACCCAAAGATCAATCATCAATCATCAAAGTAATCGGCGTTGGTGGTGGCGGCAGCAATGCTGTTAATCACATGCACAGCCAGGTAATAGAAGGAGTGAACTTTATTGTATGTAATACCGATTCACAGGCATTAGCTATTAGTAATATTCCAAATCGTATTCAACTAGGTCCACATCTTACACAAGGTTTGGGTGCTGGCGCCAACCCTGAAATAGGCAGGCAGGCAACTGAAGAATCATTGGATGAAATACGAAGAATATTAGAAGTAAATACCAAAATGGCATTTATTACTGCAGGTATGGGTGGTGGCACCGGAACGGGTGGTGCACCCATCATTGCAAAAATTTGTAAAGATCTTGGCATATTGACAGTAGGTATCGTTACCACTCCATTTGCTTATGAAGGGAAAAAACGTCAACTACAGGCTGAGGAAGGAATAAAAATTCTGAAAGGGTATGTGGATACATTATTAGTAATAAGCAATGATAAATTACGCCATCAATACGGAAATTTAAAAATGCGTGAAGCATTTAATAAAGCAGATAATGTGTTGGCTACTGCAGCAAAATGTATCACGGATGTAATCAATAGCACCGGGCAAATAAATGTGGACTTTGCCGATGTATGTACGGTTATGAAAAACGGTGGGGTAGCCATTCTGGGTAATGCTTCGGCAGCTGGTGAAAACCGTGCACAAAAAGCAATTGAAGAAGCATTGAATTCGCCATTGTTGAATGATAACGACATTAAAGGTGCACAATGGATTTTATTAAATATTAATAGTGCAGAAGGTGATCATGAATTTACAATGGATGAAGTAGAAGTGATTCAGGATTTTGTTATATCGCAAGCTGGTGAAGATGCCGATGTAATTCTTGGTTTGGGATATGACAATTCACTCGGGGATAAAATAGGTATTACAATTATTGCAACAGGCTTTCAACACAAAGACCCATTTGTAAAAAAGGATGCAAAGAAAAAACCAGAAGAAGAAAAAATTGTAATGATTCTGGAGCAAGAAGTAAAACCCAAAGCAGTTGTGGTGAATAGAGCGGAAGAGAAGAAAGAAGTTGTTAAAAATGAGGAACCCAAAAAAGCTGAAGAAATAATACTTCCGGATTATTTAATTCCTACCCTGATGGATACTTCTATTAGTGATGAACCTATATCGGCAATGATGCTACTGGATGAAGATGAAATAGAAATGGAATATATAAATGAAATGAAAGACGACGCATCCACAATTATACATTGGGAACTTACACCTGAAACTGTTGAAAGTAATTTTACCAATGAATATAGCCGTAGTAATACTGTTGATAAAAAAGAATTGGAAATAAAAGAGGATGCAATAGTTTCGAAAACTCGTACAAGCATAGCATCCAGCCCTTCTGAAAACATTCCAAACGTAAAATCTATTTTCGAAATAACTGCCCCGGTGTCAGCTGCATCAGGGGGCTATTTGGCCAGGCCGTCTAATATCTATGCAGAAAGCAAACCAGAGGAAATCACCTCAATAACTTCTGCTGAAAAACCTGTTTCGCATATACCCCCGCAGCAAGAGGAGGAAATTCTTCCCGACCTGCAATTGGTAATGCGTGATGAAATTCCAGCGGCGGATATGCCGTTGGCGCCACAAACTCAAGCACCTTTGAACACTTCCATTGAGGAATCTCCGATGGAGAACGAAACGGAAATTCAAAAACGTAGGGCAGCCGAACGACTGCAGAAGTTGCGCAATCTCTCGTTCAATTTTAGCGCAACCGATCCCAATAATGAGTTTGAAACTGTGCCGGCATATATCCGCCGCAATATGGAATTATACAATTCCTTCTCTGCCGCAGAAAATTTTTATAGTAACATCGAAGTAAAAAAAGAAGGTGACAATAAAGCCACCCTCAGCACAATCAATACTTTTTTAGATGGTAAAAAGCCTGATTAAAAGTTTTTGATTAAACGATCTCGTATACATAGCCCGTTCCAATGAAATAAAATAGGCTAGTGTTTTTAGTTGTTCCCTCCGATTTCTATCGGAGGGTTTTTTGTCTATTAGTCAAATTTGAAAATTGCTTTTAATATGGTTTATACCAATCTGAGCCGTACGGGTTTCTTTAAAATGCTTTAGCAAAAAATTACAAATCATCATACTTATATTTTCTTACCGTGAGGAAAATATACAAACCCAGGTATGCTAATGCAGCAGGTATTAAAATTGACAGTCCCGGAAGGTCTGTATAAAACTGTTTCATTGGCGGAAAGGGAATGAGAGAATCAGAGACTTGAATAGGAAGG
>JANOFP010000030.1:0-1940 GCA_031413675.1 Bacteroidota bacterium | reverse complement strand
TTGAAAGATAAATCAGATCCTGAAGAAAAAAGAAAAGCAATCGGCGGATTATTTATAGAAATATTTCAGGAAGAAGCAACACAACTGCAGGGAATTGAAATGCTGGCGCAGGGAACTATTTATCCGGATGTAATAGAAAGTGTTTCAGTACATGGTCCGTCTGCTACAATAAAATCGCACCACAATGTTGGTGGCTTACCCGATAAAATGCATCTTGAATTAGTGGAACCACTTCGTTTTTTATTTAAAGATGAAGTAAGAAAAGTTGGTTTGGAATTAGGCATTGCACCGGAGTTAATTAACCGTCATCCGTTTCCGGGTCCGGGTTTAGCTATCCGGATTCTTGGAGAAGTGACAGAAGAAAAAGTAGAGTTATTGCAAAAGGCTGATGCCATTTATATCAAAGCATTAAAAGATAACAACCTGTATGCAACGGTATGGCAGGCAGGTGCAATCTTACTTCCGGTAAAAAGTGTAGGCGTAATGGGTGATGAACGGACTTATGAATTTACATTAGCATTGCGGGCAGTAACAAGTGTGGATGGAATGACTGCTGACTGGGCACATCTACCCTATTCTTTTCTCGCTTATGTATCAAATGAAATTATCAATAATGTAAAAGGCATCAACCGGGTAGTATATGATATAAGCAGTAAGCCGCCGGCTACGATTGAGTGGGAGTAGGTGGTTTGGGAGTTAGGAATTAGGAGTTGGGAATTGGGGTACAAGGATACAGATACTTAGATATTGGGATATTGCCGACTGATGACTAATGACTGTTGACCTTCCTTCGCTGAAGCTTCGGTAGGCAAGCTGATGACTGATAACTGAATTAAATAATCTATGAAGAAAATAATTTTATTCGTTTTTGTTTTTACTTCGTTTTTGTTTTTTACAAATGGACAAAATGGATTTTCGGTAAAACAAAAAATCGCAGTATTCGTTCCGATATTTCTTGATTCGGCATTTGATGCCATGGATAATTACCGTTACGATAAAACATTTCCAAAATTTATCAATTCTGGCCTGGAGTTTTATGAAGGTGTTCAGCTTGCCATAGATTCGATGAATAAAGAAGGTGTAAAACTGGAAGTACAGATTTTTGATACCCGGTCTTCCACTACTTCACTTGCAGATCAACTGAATTCGCTTTCAGAAAATACAGGACTTATCATTGCGCATCCTGCCGGAAATGAAATAGGACAGATAGCCGAAACAGCACTGCAAAAAAATATTCCTTTTATTAATGCGTCGGCGCCTGTAAATGGCGGAGTCAATGCTAACCCTTTTTATTTGCAGCTTACTCCTACATTAAAAACTCAAATTGAAAGTGCATACCGTTATATCCAAAAAAACTATCCGCTAAACCAAATCATAGTGTTTCGAAAAAAAGGTGCAAGAGAAGATGAAATAAAATCTTTTTTTGATGAAGCAGGCAAAACAACGGTATCTGTTAAGTTGAAATTAAAATATGTTGATCTCGATGAAAATTTTTCTGCCGATGATTTATCAATGCAGCTTGATTCAACAAAAAAAATTTTGTGCATAGCTGGTAGTCTGGATGAAGGATTTGGAATGCGTCTTACTTCAATGCTTGCATCTTTAAGTAAAGTTTACCCGGTTACACTTATGGGTATGAGTACCTGGAACAATATTTCATTTACCAAAAATGAATACAAGGGGGTAGAAATTATTTACGGTACTCCTTTTTATCATGCCCGTACTGATAAAGCAAGTGTTGCTATCACGAATCATTTCAATACAAAAATGTATGCCCGCCCCAGCGATATGGTTTTCCGCGGCTACGAAGTATTTATGCGGTATGCCCGCCTGTTATTGCAATATAAAAAAGAACTCGCCTCACAGTTTGCTTCTAAGCAGTATAAAGTTTTTAATGAATTTGATATTCAGCCTGTACTAAACCGGAATAATCTTACACT
>JANOFP010000029.1:0-5378 GCA_031413675.1 Bacteroidota bacterium | reverse complement strand
TCTTTGCCCAGTGCATTTCCCCAAAGCGGTTTCATGCCCATGCTTACATTAATCATTTTATCAAAATCAGCATCGCTTAAATTTTTACAGATGCCTGCCGGTATTTCAATCTTATTTTAATCTGGTTGAATAATTTACGATTGCCATAAATATTCATTGTTTCATTTAAAGGTTGGCTTTTGAATAAATAGTAAAAGGGGTTGTCTGTTTTTGACATCATGATGTCCGTTGCAATCCTGAAAGCGAGGATACCTTTACATTACAAAACATCAATAAAAAAAGCAAATGAAAAAAATAGTAATAATTGGCATCATCTTATTGAGTTCAATAGTTTCGGTTGCACAAGCCGACACATCCAAAGTGGAACAATATTGCCAGGTAATTGCCACACCAAGATTGTTAAGCAATAAAGTAACCATCGATATTGATTTTGGTGAAGAGAAAAGTTTTTGGAGGGATACAAGACTTAAAACAGATGCTGGAAAGGTTAAAAAATTTAATACAATCATAGATGCCATGAATTATATGGGCAGGGAAGGCTGGATATTTATTAATGCATTCCCTGTTCGAATGGGAGAAACAGAGATTTATCATTTTGCTTTTAAAAAGCAGTTTTCAGGTAATTTACATTAGTCAAAAAACAAACATTCAATTATGGAAAAGCATGTTGCCATACTAATGGCTGATTTATCGGGATATACCGCTCTTACAGAAACGCATGGATCTGTTTCGGCTGCAGACTTAATAGATAAATATATACGCATTGCAGAAAATTGCCTTGTTGGTGATAGCAAATTGCATCAACGTACCGGAGATGAAATTATGTTCGTCTCAGATTCTCCGGATTCTTTGCTTGCTACTGCGCTTAAGTTAGAAGCAAAGACAGCGAGTGAAGAAAATTTTCTTCAGGTGCATGGAGGACTCCATTTTGGAAAAGTTTTGAAGAGAGCGGATAGTTATTTCGGATCTGCCGTAAACCTGACATCAAGAATTGCTGCCAAAGCAGCAGCAGGAACCTTTTGGTGTTCTGATGAATTTCTAAATTCTATAAAAGATAAGTCTGCCTGTACATTTAAATCAAAAGGAAATCATCTTTTCAAAAACATTAATGGTGAAAAGGAAGTATTTGAATTAAGCATTGAAAAAACAAAGACCAATTATATCGATCCGGTTTGCCGTATGTTAATCCTGAACATTCAAAATGCAATCCACCATCCGGTAAAAGACGAACTTTATTTCTGCTCTTCACAATGCCTCGGATTATACCGGGAAAATCAAAGATTTTTTCATACAAACTAAATATTTAAGAACAACATAAAAACAAAACAATGATACCGGTAATTATAGGAATTTCCTCAGGCCTTATAATCATATTACTCTTTGGTATTTTAAAGCAGTTTGATAAAAAGTTAATTTACGGACTGATACTTACAGGAATCGGATTCCTTTATGTAGGTTTTGCCTGGATGGATCTTCAGGCCTTAATTATAAATGCTGCACAGGCTGTTTTCTTCCTGTTCTTTGCGTATTACGGAGTTAAAAAAAGTTTATATATCCTGGCAGCCGGTTATTTCCTGCATGGAAGCTGGGACCTGGTATACCATTTATTTTCAAATTCAAATTTAATTCCACCGCATTACGATCTGTTTTGCTTATCTATAGATTTCACCTTTGGGTTCTATATACTGGTACTCAAATACAGAAATGTAAATAAGCCGGGCTTATTAAGTTCGGTGACCAAATCATAATTGTCTTTCGTCTAAATTTTTTATTATGAAATTTTATTGGACAATGCCAGAAGGTTTGAAAGTCTATTACCGACAAGAACTTGAAAACTATCGAAGAGAAATATCCAATGCTAATTTACAGCTTGCCTGGAGGCAACTTGAAAGGGCACATATTATTGGCCAACCCTGGTTTGTGCAACATACTCATGTGCATTGGCTGATGCTTAAGTTTGGTATTAAGATCAAAAATAAAAAAGAGATAATTGGTCAACTGCCAAGACTTCTTGTTGGAGGGATAAAATCTTTTGTTGGGAAAATTCCTACCGGCAATACCGGTGGGGCAAATGTACCGCCATTGAGGAAAATGGACATACCCGATGATCTGAAAAATATGATGAGACCTTACAAAAAAATTTAAGAAATTTACTGAAACAAAATTATCAAAATTGCCCCCGTGGAGCTTTACATTAAGAATATGATTTGTTTATCAGTTCTTATTTAATAAAGGGTTACAGCCAAAAAAATTGTTTCATAAATTAGTACCATGTCTTCTACCACACTTCTTGTAAAAAATATGGTTTGCCATCGCTGCATACTTGCGGTAGAAGATATTTTGAAAAATGAAAACATCGCTTTTCAAAAAGTAAGTTTTGGTGAGATAAATTTAGTGGAAGAAATATCGCAACAGCAAAAAAAGCAGCTTGCAGAAAAACTGAATAAAATAGGCTTTGAGATCATTGATAATTATTCAGGCGGCCTAATCGAAAAAATCAAACAACTGGTTATTAAAAAGGCCCGTAACGAAGTGAATGAAAAAGAAAGCAAAAAAAAGCTTTCGCATTATCTCTCCGAAAATGTGAATCATGAATACACGTACCTGAGTAGTTTATTTTCATCTGTTGAAGGAAGGACCATTGAGAATTATTTTATTGAACAACGTATTGAAAAAGCTAAAGAACTACTGATATATGGTCAACTGACCCTATCGCAGATCGCTTTCGATCTGGAGTATAGTAGTGTTGCACATCTTTCCACCCAATTTAAAAAGATTACAGGTTTAACACCGACCTACTTTAAGGAGATAGGTATGGCAAAGCGCAAATCATTAGATAAGATCTAATCCCAAAATTTTATAACGCTTGCCCAAAGTAGTGTAACGGTCACCCCTCTTTCTTAAACTATTTTTACACTATCAAATAACAATTAAAAAAATTAATTATGAAATCAACAACAACAGTGAGTCAAAACACTCAAAATGTAAAATGCAGTAATGTAAAATGTACATGCGTTAATTGCAATTGCGGTTCCAACTGTACTTGTGCAAATTGCAAATAAGGCACGCCTGCAAAACTTTAATAAGCCGTTCTTGAGTGGACGGCTTTTTTTGTCTGTAACTGACATCATATTGTCCTTTTTACAAAATACACTTCGCTTACCTTTATTTAAATAATTAATAAATTGAAATATGCAAAAGGTTGCCTTTATCATTCCCCCCACTGTTGAACTACTCGACCTTGCCGGGCCGGTGCAAGTTTTTACGGAAGCGAAATTTTATGGGTTTGAAATTGATATTGAATTTTATCAGTTCAGTGAGGAGCCCATTAGCACTGCCAGACTTGGGTTTGGAAAACTTGCAAACTTTAAAACATCAAAATTAAAAGAAGGTGATTTTGTTTTTGTTCCGGGAATGGATAATGAATATGTAAACAGTATTCCATTTAAAGCAGAAAGAGAATTCTTTAAATGGCTTAAAGAATGTTCAGATAAAAAAATAACTGTTGGTTCAATTTGTAACGGAGCTTTTGCTTTGGGACATGCAGGCTTGCTAAAAGATACAGAATGTACTACTCATTGGAGGCGGGTAAAAGCATTACAGCTTGAATTTCCCCAGGCAAAGGTTGTATCTGATATCTTGTTTGTAAAAAGCAATAATGTTTACACCAGTGCCGGCATCAGTGCGGGTATTGATCTTGCTCTGGCTATCCTTGAAGATTTAAAAGGTCCTTTTTTTACGCATAAGGTCGCAAGAGGGCTTGTTGTTTACCATAGGCGAAGTGGAACACATAAACAACAAAGCATTTACCTTGATTACAGAAATCATATTAATCCACAGGTACATGAAGTGCAGGATTACTTGATTGATAATCTTTCTAAGGAAAACGATATAGAATCACTTGCCTCATTGGTTGGAATGAGTTCAAGAAACCTTAGCAGGGTATTTAAAGAAAAGACAGGCTCTACGGTTCTTGAATACCTTACCCTGTTACGAAAAGAATATGCAAACACGATGCTTAATAATCCAGAATATACTATTGAGTATATAGCTTCTAAATGTGGATTCAAATCGGCAAGACAATTACAAAGGATATTAAAAAAATAATATTCCCTTGTGCAGATGGTTTTAATTACAACTTTTCATACAAAGCCCTTAGCTTTTCTCTTGTCATTATTTTTTCCCAGTCTTTGCCCAACGCATTTTCCCAAAGCGGTTTCATGCCCATGCTTACATTAATCATTTTATCAAAATCAGCATCACTTAAATTTTTACAGATGCCCGTTGGTATTTCAATCTTATTTTTTTCTACCATGTATTTAAATTCTTTTACACCGGCTGGGTAATATTCGTCCAGCTGGTTCATCACGATGCAATTTCCAATACCATGTTTGGTGCCGAGTAAATAACTCAATCCATAACTCACGGCATGTGCTACGCCAACTTGTGAGTAAGCGATGCTCATACCACCTGCATAACTTGCCATCATTAGTTTATCATCACAGTCCGCATCCCACTTATCTTTATTTACAAACACATCACGGCAAAGCCCCAATGCTTTTTCGCCATAGCTTTTACTAAATTCATTTAAGTAAGTTCCTTCAAGGCTTTCTATACAATGTATATAACAATCCATGCCGGTATAAAAACGTTGATTTGCCGGAGCATTCGCAGTTAATTCAGGATCTAAAACAATCTGATCAAACGGAGTGAAGTCAGAATTCATTCCTAATTTTTTTGTTGGGCCCGTTAGTACAGTTGTTCTGGAAACTTCTGCACCCGTACCACTCAATGTTGGAATACCTACTTTATATACACCAGCATTTTTTACTAAATCCCATCCCTGGTAATCGGCAGAGGAGCCGGGGTTATTCATCATCAGCGAAACTGCTTTTGCTAAATCCATGGTGCTGCCGCCACCTATTCCGATAACACCACTTACCGATCCAAATTCTTCTTTCAATTGTTTTGCCAATGCATCTACATAAGTTGTTTTGGGTTCGTAGCTAACATCTACAAAAATTATTTTATCATTTCCTCTTACCGGAATTCTGTTTGGCAATTCTTTTCCATTTCCACCGGATTCTGCGGAAAAGAAATGATCAACCAAAAAAATCATTGGAGCAGTTCCTTTTCTGTGTGGGGCTATTATTTCATCCAGTTGATTAAAACTACCACGGCCATAAATCACATAGCCTACTAATTTAAAATTGCGAAACTTCATGAGTATTATTTGTGCTGCGAATTTACAGGATAAAGAATTAACTGCTATGGCACAGCAGGACGTGGGGGTTTGCTAGTAGCTCAAAACCTTGCTTTAAAAAATTAACCACAAAGAACGCAAAGTTCAGCGCAAAGAACACGAAGGCCTAACTATA
>JANOFP010000028.1:0-13962 GCA_031413675.1 Bacteroidota bacterium | reverse complement strand
CTTATTCAGCAATCCGGCAGTTCAAATGAACTGAGTGCAACCGAAGCAAAGGGCCTGCTGGATATTATTACCAACTATACGCATTGTTTTATTCTGCTCAACCAGTTTGACAGCAATAACCTGCCCGATGAAAAGCTGAATGAAAACATTACGTATGAAATAGCATACAGCGAAGCCATAATAGCAATTACAGAACTGAAGAAACAACTGGTGAAGAAGAAAGAAGCATCAGCATTGTTTGGCAATGAAAGAGACCGTGGCTTTGAAAGCACGTTAAACTCTGTAGTACAAACTTTCGGAGGCCAGTACCTGTATAAAAGTATAGAAGAGCAGGCGGCGCATTTATTGTATTTCGTAATTAAAAATCATTCTTTCACTGACGGCAATAAAAGGATAGGTGCTTTTTTGTTTGTATGGTTCCTGGAAAAAAATAAACACCGTTTTAAAAAATCAGGTGAACTGAAAATAAATGATAATGCTTTAGTAGCATTGGCATTGCTGGTAGCCCAAAGCAATCCCGATGATAAAGAGCTTATGATAAAACTGGTGGTGAATCTTATTCGAAGTTAAAAAAGTTCAATAGAATTTCCGAACCCTTCGCTTTGCTCCCACGACATTCGTCGGGGCAGGCTGGTTAAACCGTAACGGAAGCTGATCCTTCGATAAACTCAGGACAGCACTATGGCCCGCTACATAATTATTCATCCTTTCACCGCAGGAGATTGTGTAACCACTATTCATGATTTTGCAAAAGCAATAAGATCATTGTAATCGCCGGCATCTGCTTTTTTCAAAGCTTGTATATAAACAGTGCGGAGGTTGCTTTGCTTTATAAGGTTTGCAGCACCCCATGTAAATGCAGGAAGATGAAAAATTTTTTCCATCATAACATCAGCCATCAGCCGGGAGTGCCGGCCATTGCCATTGGCAAAACAATGCACCTGTACCATACGATGTTTTAAGCGGATAGTAATTTCTTCTTCTGAAAAACCAGGATGGCTTATCCAGTATTGGCAATCATCCAGCAATTGTTTCAATGCAATTGCTACCTGATTTTTATCCACGCCTATATTCTTGTCTGTTTTCCGGAATTCGCCGGCACATTTCCATACACCTGCATACATGCGGCGGTGCAGTTCCTGAACAAATTTTTCTGAAAGAATCTCTGCAGCTGTAATTTTTTTTGATTTCAGCCATTGCATCGCCTTTTCTATATTCTGTTGTTCAAATTCATTCAGTTCGCCCTGCGTAGTAATGCTCTTTATAAGCAGTCCTTCTTTTTCGTCTTCATCCAGTGGCGTCTGGCCGCTGATATATTCAAATTCTAATTCCATAAATAGCCCGGCATTTCGTTTTTAATTTCTTCGGCTCTTTCTTTTATTGCTTTTTCAATCCGTTGTTTAGAATTCTCCTGGTCTTCGAGCATCATTCTATGCGAAGTCCGCATTACAATTTCCCTTGCAATTTCATAAGCTTTTTGTTCTATCATTTTTTCCAGCGATTCTTCGTTTGGAACAAAGCCATACACCAGTTGCATATGTAAAGCCTTGCCTGCTTCACGTAAATTTTTTAAAGTGATAGAGTCGTCTTTTTCACGTTGCTCAAGTCGCCGCACACCCTGCGGAGTTATATTCAGCCGCGCCGCTAATTGTCTTAACGACATTTTCAGCGCTGTTCTGATAGTATGAATCCAGCCTTCATCTGGAACAGTTGCCTGCTTAAGGATTTTAAAACCCGCTAACTTATTATCAATTTGCTGAAGCATCAACTTGCTTTTTTTATTCAATCTCATAAACTTATACGTTTAAAAATAATGTTCAAAACTAAACATATAAGTTTAAATATGCAAGAAAAATTAAACGTATATGTTTAATATACGCTTATATCACAATAGCAACCGCCTTGCTCCCACTACATTCGTAGGGGCAGACTGGGTAAACTGTAACTGAAATGCTTCAAATATTCCCCATATTCACCGCACAATCTGCGTAGAATCTTTCAGTTTACATCGAAGCTTAATTATGACAACCATCTTTGTCTTATATAAACCAAAAAACGATAAAATTGACTCATGTTAAAAAAACACAAGTCAAAAATTGCATTTTTTGACTTGTATTAACGGGATATGAGTCAAATAAAGCCGGAGCACCGCTATCCGCTATTTATCTGGGTTAGAAAAGTCAGGGCTATTGGTGAAAAAGAAAATAGGTCGTGATAATTTTTATATCAATCAGCCATTGTTTTATTTGCTGACGGCTAATAAATAATAACTATTCTTCCTTCTCCGAAGGAGTACTTTTGGGCAATCTTTCTTTGTACCACGATAGTATTAAAAATTACTACCTTTAAAAAACATTGTTCTTTAATATTCTTAATTAAATTTTCAACTTAAAAAATTCATATGAAAGTTATTTTTTTATTCATAGCAGTAATTGCTGTTTGTTCCGGATGTGATTCTAAAAAAGATTCACCGGCTGCTAAAACGGATTCTCCGGCAGCTAAAGCTGTTTTATCATCAACAGACATACAAATAAAAACAGCATTATTAGCTGCTCCACTGGAAAAAAGAGATAGCTGCACCGTGTATGGATATTCTTCCGATAAGCAACTTGTCCTGTTAAGACAAGGCAGCAATGAATTAATTTGTCTTGCAGACAACCCAGATGAACCTGATTTTTCTGTAGCCTGTTATGCAAAAGAACTGGAACCTTTTATGCAACGGGGACGAGAACTGAGAAAGCAGGGTATTAAAGATGATTCATTATTTAATGAACGGGAGAAAGAAGTAAAAGCAGGCACACTGCTAATGCCTAAACAACCCGCAGCCTTGTATGTTTATTCTGCAAAAGAAAAAGATTTTGATGCTGCAACAGGTGAGGTAAAGAATGGCTACCTGCGTTATGTAATTTATATTTCATATGCAACGGTTGCCAGTACCGGTTTGCCGGAAAAACCATCTGCCGACGGTATGCCATGGATTATGAATGCCGGAACACACAGTGCACATATTATGATCAATCCTTAGAAACCGGCCAGAACGGATTTCTCTGTTCGTATTGGTAAGTTCATTTTATTCGTTACAGTTCATTACCTGTTTGCCGCAGGTATTTTTTTTAATAAGAGCGGATTGATACTTTATTCTTTGCGTTTTCTTTGCGATACCCCGGCGTACTTTGTGGAAAAATTTTAACCGCAAAGTAAAAACCAAAGTAAAACGCAAAGTGCCGCAAAGAAAACATACTTAATTTTTTTATTATAACACTGCCAGCCGATTAATTATATAATCCTATATTTAATTTCTGTAATAAAAATATGTTCAAATACTTTTTGCTTCCGTTTATTTTTATTCTTTTCTTGTCTGGGCCCGGTGATTCAGAAAAATCAAGGACAGCAACTACGATTGGGAAAAGGGTAATTTCCTGTGCCCCCGGTAAATATTATACACTTGCCAATCTTCCAAGAATAAAACATCCACGATTAATTTACCCGGATGAAGCATCTGATTTTCCAAAAGTAATTGCGAATGACAACCGGGTTCCTGCCGGTAAGATGCAGAATAATGTACTGGAACTAGAGCTTGAAATTGTATGGAGTGATTTTTATCTGGAGACAGATAATCGTCCGGGTTTAAGATTAGTAGCTATTGCAGAAAAAGGAAAGGCGCCTACTATTCCTGCACCATTGATACGTGTAGAAGCGGGAACTAAAATTCATGTTGTATTGCACAACAAACTAAAAGATTCAACTGCCAATTTTTTTGGATTAGAGAAACGGCCATCATCAACAAAAGGAGAATGTTTAGTTCTTCAACCGGGAGAAACAAAAGAGATCAGTTTTGAATCTGGCGCAGCAGGCACTTATTTATACAATGTAAGATTGGGTACTCACAACTTATTTGGATTTGACGGTGAAGAGGATCAGTTAAGTGGTGCATTTATAATAGACCCAAAAGGCGGTTCACCACCTGACCGTGTTTTTGTAATAAATATTTTCAGCGCCCCGATAGATACTGCACTATTTAAAAATGGGTTCCTTGAATCATTAACAATTAATGGAAAGTCCTGGCCATTTACTGAGCAGTTTACTCCTGCTGTTGGGGATACCATGCTCTGGCGGTTTGTCAATAGTTCGATACGTATGCATCCTATGCATTTGCATGGATTTAATTTTACCATTTTATCAAAAGGCTCTATGCTTTCCGATCATATTTTTGAAAAGAGAAAGCGACCGGTTGTGGTAACTGAGGATATGTATGAACACTCAACTATGATTATGAAATGGGTGGCGGCACGTCCGGGTAATTGGTTATTCCATTGCCATCTTTCTTTTCATGTTGTATCTGACATACGGTTGCCAGGTATGGCTTCGCTGGATCCGCCGGATTATTTTAATCATATGGCTGGTTTGGTATTGGGCATTACTGTAAAACCCGGAGCAAGTGATTTGATTTCAAAAGGAGAACCTAAAAACCTGGACCTGTATGCCAATGAGTATTCAGAAAACGGATTGCCACGCAATGGTTTTTCTTTATCACCAGATTTTAAGCCAGACAACAAAATAGCTTCCAGCCCGGGACCGCTTCTTGTGCTGAAACAGTTTCAGCCAACTTTTATTACGGTTAATAATCGAATGTCATCTGCTACGGCTGTTCATTGGCATGGACTTGAAATAGACAGTTGGGCGGATGGTGTTCCGGGATGGAGTGCATCGGATGGAAAAAGTTCACCATCAATTCAACCCGGTGAAAAATTTACATACAAACTAACCTTGTTGCATCCCGGTACTTTTATTTATCATAGTCATCTGGATGATATATACCAGATAACTCACGGGCTGTATGGTCCAATGATTGTAATGGGGGAAAACGAAACCTATGATCCGAAAACAGATCATTTTTATATTGTGGGATGGAAAACCGATAATCCTCAGAAGATGCAGGATTTGGAATTGAACGGAAGTTATGAGCAGCCTGTACAAAATGCATATACCGGCGAGTCGCATCGTTTGCGTCTTATTAATATTGAACCGGCGGGATCAATAAAAATCAGAGTTGAAAAAGATGGTAAACCGGTAATGATAAAATTTATTGCTAAAGACGGTATTGATTTGCCGGCTATACAACAAATATTAATTAAAGAAAGTCCGTTTTTTGGTGTCGGCGAAACGGCAGATTTTTTATTCAAACCAAAAAAAGCCGGCGTTTATAATTTGCATGTATCTATTGAGGGTGAAGAATGCTGGAATCAAATATGGATAGTGAAGGATCAATAAGTATTCAATTTCTGATTTAATATATTCATCGCTGGTTCATTTGTTCGGTGTTCATTAAAAAATGTAGCTTCCCTTTTTAATAACTCCTTTAATATTATTTTACCATGAGAAATTTTATTTACTTCTGCGCTGTAAGTCTTTGTTTGTTTTTTTGCGGTGCTGCCAGTCACAATTCAAAGGGTAAGTGGATTTCTTTATTTGATGGAAAGAGTTTTGACAACTGGAAAGTAGGTAATAATGCCGGCAGTTTTACAATAGAAAACGGAGCGATAGTGGCGCATGGTTCTGTTGCACATTTATTTTATGCGGGTGATGTAATGCAACACAATTTTAAAAATTTTGAATTCAAAGCCGATGTAATGACAACACCCGGATCCAACTCAGGTATTTATTTTCATACTGAGTACCAGGAAAGCGGTTGGCCAAAAAAGGGTTATGAAGCACAGGTAAACAATTCACAATCCGACTGGCGCAGAACGGGCAGCCTCTATGGCATACAGGATGTAAAAGAAGTTTTTGTAAAAGATAATGAATGGTTTACTGAATACATTAAAGTGGAAGGCAAACGAGTAATAATAAAACTGAATGATAAAACAGTAGTAGATTATACAGAACCCGATAATGTAAAACGGGAAAAAGGGAATGAAGGCCGGGTAATAAACAGCGGCACTTTTGCTTTACAAGGTCATGATCCCAACAGTAAAGTTTTTTTTAAAAATATTAAGGTGAGGGCACTTAAGGATTGATGGTCCATTTCTCCAGAAAAATTTAATGACCACGAATTTTGTTTGTTCAAAAATTAGTTTCAAAGAAAAAGAATTCTTCTAACTTTTTCAAAGCTGTGAATTTGTAAATGCTCCGATGAAATTGAAAAAGTAAAATACCGTATTTCTTTTTGCAATAAAAAATAGTCTGTATTAGTAGTGAGGAATTTTAACACAGAGTAACAGAGTAGTTGAGTTACACAGAGAAGCTGTGGTTGAATATCACTACTCTGTGTTTCTCTGTAGCTCTGTTACTCTGTGTTGAAAAAACTTTTGAAACAACCTCGTATCTACTGAGATTGAGAAAACGGGTAATTATTTTACGGGTACTATGGCGGCCTGCATTTCTTTTATTGCCACATCAAGAGCTGAGCGGTTATAATAACCATACTCCCGTACAATTTTATTATTTTCAAATCGTACGGCAAGGTGTACCGGTACTAGAAATTTTTGATTTGTATTTATTAATGAGCCTTCCCAGGTACCCCAGAAATAAACCCATTTTTCATTTTTGTCATCGATAATCATTTCAAAATAATTGTCTTTCTCCAAAAAACCATATTTAGAATAATTGGCATTATCAATTTTAAATGCATCCTGTAATTGTTGCGGGGTGATAGAATCTACCGAATTGTGAAAGATTTTTGCAGAGTCACCATAATGATTGCTCCAGCTTGACCAATTACCGGCCTGGTAATCTTTCACTAATGCTTTTGCGACATCGATTTCCGGAGAAGTTTTTGTCCAGTGTTCGGTTCCGGTATTGCATGCCATAAAAAATGCTGCTGTTACAAATAAGAAGATTGTCTTTTTCATGTGTTTAAATTTATTTTTAAAAATTGTTTACTCTTTTATTTAAATGACTGAGAATGTAAAAGATATTTTATACCAAAAAGATTGCAGAACAATAAAAATTTTATAAAAACAGTTTTGAAGGGAAAAGATTAGTTCTTGTAATAGACAAGTATGTGTTTCGCAAATGTAAGGATATGCAATAATATTAAATTAATTTAAAAATTAATTGACAGACAGCCTTTTTGATACAGTCGGACGAGAGTACCGGCTTTACTTACTCCCCGATGTTTGTAAGTTTTCAATATTTGTTTCTACCAGCATCGCTCAACAACTTAGAATATCACGTTCAAGCATAAAAAATATTCTTACATTTAAAAATAATTAACCTTCAATCAACTAGTATGAAAATTTTTTCCGGTATCATTTTTATCACAATCATACTGTTGCAATTCAATTCTTCTGCACAGGTAAACCGTAAACCACAAACTCCATCCAAAGCAGCATCGATACCGGCATTACAACAACCGAAAAAAGATACAGTGTTGGTTCGTGGAGTCCGTCCAGTAAAAGCACAGGAGATGATGAAAATAAAACCAGCAGGTCGTTTATTCGTTGCTGATCTTTTACCCCCAATAAATTTCAAACGTTTTGTGAGCTATGTAGGCTCCGACCCGGATGTAAAACCTTCGGTGTGGGTGGAAGAATATAATTCCGGTGAACTAAAATATATCACGAACCAGGGACAGACTCCACAATGGCAAAGTGATTTTGTATGGATGAAAATTCCGGTTAATGCTGTATCGGCAAGAGTTGAAATAGCATCGCTTCCGTTTTCATCCGATGCAGATAATAATTTCAACAGTATCCTGGAAACACGAATGATATCAAAAACAAAAGCAGATAGTGTAAAATTTAATATCAGCTTTAAAGAAAAGCCGGCTGGACTAATGCCCGTGATGCGCAACAGTACCAGGACGCCGATTCAAAATTTGGGATTGTTGAAATTTGCCAATACAAAATCGTTGATGGATGCTTTGAAAAATTACGGAACCTATTATGTCCGCCTTGTTCCGCTGGATGCAAATGGTGGAGCCATTGGAATGGGTGGCAATATGATTAAGATTGTTCCGGAGTATTTAAACTTTCCGAAGCCTCCTATCCCTACCAGTGAAGATTCGTTGCAATCTGATTATGAAATTACATCCGTTAATTATACACAGATGCATGAACCGGAATACCAGTTCAGCAATTGTACGGTTGTGATGAGCTATAATGAATCCACACAAACAGGCCCTTTGGGTAATAATTGGGAAAAGGATATGATCAATACTTTTAAAACAGCATTTCCAATTGGTAAAATTATTTGTCCTTCGCCACCGAAATCTCCCTCCTGGTATGAAAGTGCGTTTAACTCTGTAACAGATGCTGCAGCTTTAGTTGTAAACGGAGCTTCTAAGGTATATAATGAAACAAGGGATTATGTAAAAACTAAATTCAGCGAATACCTGTGTAATTATGATCCGGTTATAAGTTCCAATAAAAAACTATTGGAGGAAACAGGAATGTCGAAGCAGCAAGTACAGAGCGGCTGTGAATTTGCATCTGGAGTAGTGTTTGAAACGGCCATGACTTATGCGGGCATGCCTCCATCCTTACCCAATTTTGATGAAATGTGTCAATTGGCAAAAGGCCAGGTAGTGCAAATGCTTATTCAGAAAGCAGTAGAACAAACAGGTATGCCCTGCGATGAAAACTGTGCTGCTTTAATTGAAAAGGAACTAAGTAAAAAAATTGAAGAAAGTGCAAAGAAAAACATGGTGAATGGCGGCTTCTTTAATTATAAACCAGATCCAAGGGGTCAGTATCGTTCGCCATATGTAGAAATAGAAATTACCCGGAAACGAAATTCACAAAAGGGAGGAAAAATATTTACGAACCTGTTTTTTACTCCCGGCGTTGAAAAAACATTTTCTTTAAATGATAAGAATGGCAAACCATATACAACAAATATCAGCAGCAATGAAGTGTATGAAAAAATTCAGTTGCTCGTTCCTTATTTGAAAAATGTAGGTGATAAAATAAAACTAGTGGCGGTGCTTACCCCCAAATTCGCATTTGTAAATAAACATTGTACAGATGGCAGAATAATCAGCATCGATCCGAAACAACATTTGTGTCTTGGTTTTAACACGATAGAGACACCGGGAGAAGACCCTAAAAACAGCAGCGGTTATAGTATGATGGTGGAAAAGGCGGCAATTAATATAAACCCCTCAGGAAAAATAAAACTTTCAGCCGGAGTGAATACAAAATTTATTCATCATCAATAATCAACTGTCCGTATAATAAACAGGGCTTTCACTTTTTCATTCTTAAAATGTTAATCAATCTTTAAAGCCTTTAGCAGGCTTTATGCAATCAGGCCGGTTTGTGCATCCTTGTATAAAATTATTTTTATGCAATCGATACTAAAACCCGCCGCTGTTTTTGCCATCAGTCTTTTTACTACTCATCATTTTTCACTTATTGAAAAAAAAATTACTGCTCCATCGATTATCCAGGTCAATAATCCCAATCCAAAAATTCAGGCTGCCATTCTGCTTGATGTAAGTGGCAGTATGGATGGATTGATAGAACAAGCCAAGTCTCAGTTATGGACAATGGTAAATACATTGGGTAAGGCGCAATGCAATAATAATACTGCCACCCCTCAGATAGAACTGGCCCTGTATGAATATGGCAGAACTAATAATGATGCAGCGAAAGGTTTTGTAAAACAACTCAGCCCCTTCACGAATGATTTGGATGAGGTTTCAAAAATATTATTTAGCCTGCATACCAATGGTGGCGAGGAATATTGCGGACAGGTCATTTACACATCGATGAATGAATTAAAATGGGATACATCATCTCTAAATTATAAAGTTATTTTTATTGCAGGTAATGAAGATTTTTTGCAGGGCAATATAAAATACACCGAAGCCTGTACCCGGGCCAATGCAAAAGGTATAATTGTAAATACAATTTATTGTGGTGATAGAATGCAAGGCATTCGTGAACATTGGAACCTTGCCGGTGAATGTGGTAATGGAAGTTTTACCAACATCAATCAGGATGCAAGAGAAGAAGATATACCCACACCTTATGACAGTTCATTGATTGTATTAAACGGGAAACTGAATTCAACCTATATTGGTTATGGCAGTGTGGGATTTGCAAACACAGCAAGGCAAGAAGAAGTAGATAAATTAAATTACAACTTAAGTGCATCTGCGGGTGCTAAACGCACAGCTGCAAAAGCAAAATCAAATGTCTATAGTAATTCCTCGTGGGATTTGGTAGATGCAAATAAAGCGGATTCAACTTATTTTTCTAAAGTAGAAATGAAAACGCTACCTGATAATTTGAAAAATAAAACCCGGGCAGAGTTATTGGAAATTATAAAAACAAAAACGGTTGAAAGAAATAAAATTCAAAAAGAAATAGAAACGGTAAATCTGAACCGTGAAAAATTTATACTATCTGAAAAGGCAAAAAACACAACAAAAAATAATGAGCAAACGCTGGAAACAGAAGTAGAAAAAATTATTAAGCTTCAGGCAAAGCGGTTTAATATGATAATTAATTAAATCCCCATTGTTATAAAATTAAAAAACTCCTGTGCCGGTTACAGGAGTTTTTTTTAATAAGATAAACCCCGCAATAGTAAACAGGGTTAAAAAAAATCAGACTTAAGGCTTTCTGGGTTTCCTGTCGTATTGTAAAAGCATATCAGCCTTACCGTCTTTGTTAATTCTCCAGGCTTCCATTAAGGAACTTGTATCTTTTTTACCATTCATGTTGGTATCATATTCATCGGCCCATATTAATACCCAGTTTTCTTTTTGCTCTGTTGCAACAACAGACATCACTGCACTAATTGATGAAACAGACGAACTATACTGGCTCCTTAATCTTGTCCACCTGGCAATCAGACTATCTGCACCTTTAGTTACTGTATTATCGCTATGATAAGCTGATACGGTATCCGCAAGCCATTTTGTTTTACTCAACTTGTTTTCTTCCCAATCTTTCCAGCTTCCCTGAAGTATCATGGCCGAATATTCAGGGTTGCCCATTTCAAATTTTGAATAGCCTACCGGGAAAGGATATTTTACATCTGGTTTTGCTTCAGTAGCAGTAGTAGCTGTAGCCTCAGCAGCTTCTTTTTTATCGTTGTCGCAGGATACGATAAACGCCGCCATCGTGAAAATGAAAATAATTTTCTTCATAACAATTTTTTTTTGTGAATTAATAAAATAAAGAAAGGAATTGACAGGGCGGGAGAATAAAACCGAATGTATGAAAAAAAAAGAATCCTGAAAAAAATGTCTCTGAAACAGATAACCCCATTTTTAAACAAATTTATTATCGCAATATTCCCCGCTTACTAAAATCATGTTTCCTCCTTACCTCAGTCATGAACTATGCAAGAAGGGTATCCTAACTTGATTTAGTTATTTTATTTTTTCATATTAAATAAAGTCAGAAATGAAAAAGTATTTATTTTTTTTAGCAGCGTTTTTGTTATGCACCGGTGCATATGCCCAAAAATGGGAAAAAGAATATGACTTCGTTGACGCATGCAGCTGCGGATTGGCACATGTGGCAAAAAACGGTAAACATGGATATGTGAATGAGGAGGGTAAAGTAATGATACCATTACAATATGATGAAGCATATGCTTTTTCGGAAGGCAGAGCTGGTGTAAAACTTGCAGGCAAATGGGGTTTTATTGACAGTACGGGAACCCATATCACTAAAATGGAATTTAATGAAGTGCTTGCGTTCAAACAGGGTTTGGCAGGCGTAGCCGATAATGGTCTGTATGGTTTTATCGACAGCACAGGCAAAATTGTTATTCCGCTGATCTATTTAAATGAATCGAACTTTAATGAAGACCTGGCTGCCGTATGTAATTCAAAAATGAAATGGGGGTTTATCGATAAAACCGGAAAAACAGTAATTCCTTTTACCTACAGTTTTGCAAGGGAGTTTAAAGATGGAGAAGCAAGTGTTATGAAAGACAGCAAATGGTTTTACATTGATAAAAAAGGAAATATGACCAAAGAAGGTGAATAGTAAACTCCATTTCCAAAATCAACCGGGCTTTCCGCAAAGTCCCGGTTTTTATTTTTTGAGTATCAGATAGAGATTCAGCATTGATAATAAAAAACTGATAATCGTTAAAATAAAACTCCACCAGTATGTAACGATACGATAGTGAGTGAATTTTAACCGGGCTTCTTTTAATTCTTCGCTTAACTCTTCATTATGTTTTTCCCAGTCTTCGTGATGTTTGTCCCGTTTTGATTTTATTTTCTTTTCACCTTCTTTCAGATATATGAGATATCCACCCTGCGCTATCCAGTAACGGCCATAGTTAGTAATGCTCATTTCAGTTTTTTCTTCATCTGTATATCGGGTTAGTTTTTCATCTACTAGTTCATCTGCCATAGCTTTACAATCAACTGCTATTTCGTTATCATTTTTCCATTCTTCGGCACAAAAATCATAAACATTTAAATTGCTTTTTTTATAGATAGCGCTGAGCAAACGGTCCGTTTTTTCTTCCTGTAACATAACTTCCGTTTTTATTTTCTTTCATTCGTAACAGCTGCTTGTGCTGCAGCTAACCGTGCAATCGGTACCCGAAATGGCGAACAGCTCACATAATTCATTCCTATACGATGACAGAATTTTACACTTTCAGCATCGCCCCCGTGTTCGCCACAGATACCAACTTTCAATTTTGGTTTTGTTTTGCGACCCCGTTCAGTTCCTATTTTTATCAGTTCGCCTACACCATCCTGGTCTATGGTCTGGAATGGATCATCGTGTAAAATTTTCTGATCAAGATAAGTTGGTAAGAACCCACCAATATCGTCCCGGCTGAAACCAAAACTCATTTGGGTAAGATCGTTGGTACCAAAACTGAAAAAGTCGGCTACTTCTGCCATACGACCTGCCTTCAATGCTGCCCTTGGTATTTCTATCATCGTACCATATAAATATGGAATGCTTTTCATTTTCATTTCAGTACATACTTCGATGTAAACACGATCCACTATTTTTTTCTGATGAATCAATTCATTTACCGTGCAGGTAACTGGTACCATAATTTCCGGAAATGCTTTTTTCCCCGATTTAATTATTTCAGCAGTTGCTTCAAATATTGCTCTTACCTGCATTTCTGTAATTTCTGGATAGCTTACACCCAGCCTTACGCCACGGTGACCAAGCATTGGATTATTTTCATGCAAAGCCAGCACTCTTCTTTTTAAAACACTCATTCTTATTCCAAGCACTTTACTCAGCTCATGTAATTTTTCTACATCATGCGGAACAAACTCATGCAATGGTGGGTCGAGCAAGCGAATGGTTACGGGATATCCTTTCATTACAAGCAAGGTGTCTTTGATATCTTTCTTTACAAAAACAAACAACTCATTCAATGCAGTTTGTCTTTCCTCTAAGGTTTTACTTAAAATCATTTTACGTAAAAGGAACAATGGTTCTTCGCTGCCCTCACCATAAAACATATGTTCGGTGCGGAATAAACCAATTCCCTCAGCTCCAAATTTCATTCCCTGTCCTGCATCCTGTGGTGTTTCAGCATTGGTGCGTACACCCATCTGTTTTATTTTGCTTACCAACTTCATCAGATTTTTGTACGACTGATTTTTTTCTATATCAATATCCACCAACCCAAGGCTTCCTTCATACACCAATCCTCTTGTTCCGTTTAAAGTAATCCAATCACCTTCTTTTATCACGGTTCCATTTTTTGTTTTAAATGTTTTGGTCTCCTGGTTAATTTCAATATCTCCACAACCAACAATACAACACCTGCCCCAACCTCTTGCAACCAATGCTGCATGTGAGGTCATTCCTCCTTTGGTGGTAAGTATTGCCTGAGATTTATGCATACCATCCACATCTTCCGGAGAAGTTTCTTCTCTTACAAGAATTACTTTTTCTCCGCCCATTGCCCAATCCACTGCATCGTTTGATGAAAAAACAACCCGACCTTTTGCACCTCCGGGTCCTGCCGGTAATCCTTTTGCAATTACCGGGTTTGTTTCTTCGGCTT
>JANOFP010000027.1:0-4025 GCA_031413675.1 Bacteroidota bacterium | reverse complement strand
CCACTATCCGTAACCTTAATTGTTCCGGTAGGATATTTGAATGTGCGTCGTTTCAGATCTTGTGTGGCTTCAAAGCCCTTGCCACCGTATATCAATTTATCTTTCCCGTGATACTCGGCATATTTATCAGTGTAAAAAAGTTTTTCATTCTGATCCCACCAAAGATCCTGTGCTTTCAATGTATCACCTTTATCCGTTATTACAATCACACTGTCTTTTAAATAAACCTTATTCAGATTTTCATAATATTTTCCATACTTACTGTCCATCCAGCTTTCTATTACGGTACTGTCATTATAAAAATCAACATGTAAGCTTTTTGGAAATTCTACATAAGGGCTGTCAACGACAGGCACACGAATCATCATGGGTGCTTTTAGTTTTGCTTTCATTACTCCCTTCTGACTGAAATAAGTTTCTATACCTATTGCTTCTTCATTCAAAACTACATTACGTGTCCATTCATCTATTACTCTTTTATCATTTTCACAACCACTGATTGCTATGATTGAAATGATGAGGAATGATTTTATAATTACTGAATAGCGAACAGAACAAATTTTGGATTGCAACATAAGCTTACTAATATTGTTGCTGCTGGGGTTCAAATAAAAAAATTCAGGTTAACGAAATGTTGATTCCTTTATTCGTATTTCCTTTTTACAAACCAGATATCGCTGAGTGATAGTCCGATTGAAACACGAAACAAATTTTCTTTAAGCAAATTACTGTTGTTGCCTCTTTTGCTATATTCAAAAGCCATATTAATTATTGTTGCCTGACCACGGGCCAGTTGACTAAAATTTGCAACGGGTAATCCCATGCCAAGTGAAACTCCATATTGCGGCAGATTTATTCCCGTGTTTATATAATCGGGACCAATGCTAAAACCACCGCGATACGTAACATTGCTGAAATAGCTTTTCTTTGGAATGGGGCGAAGTTTACCCCCCACTTTTATCTCCCATGTATTTCTTGTAAAATCTGATTTGCCATAAAAACGATAAGCACTCCAGGAGGTGGCAGTAAAATCGACTCCGAACAACCAGTTTGCTTTTTTATAATCATCTTTATTTTTTTCCAAAGCAAAACCAACTGTGAATGATGATGGATATTTCATCGTACCACCAATATCATTTTGTTCAAAAACACTGTCTATTCTTAAATCACCAACACTTGCGTCACGTGTAAATGTTTCCCGGATAATATCCTGATGGGCATTTAACGTAGTTGCCAGATTGCCTGCTGCACCAATTGTAAGTATGGTGCTTTTATTAATTGAATCGGAATACTGAAGTCCGCCCTGCAAAAAAATATTTCCAAAAACCGTTTTTGTTTCATGATTGGAACTGTAATAATCTATCGAATCATTTATAAAAATGCGGCGGGAACTATAATCTTTTTTGCCAAACAAATAACCCGCATTTAGACCAACACTAAATTTATTTATTTTATAACCAAGACCAATATTCGGTAAATAAGAACCACCATCGCCGGTATAGAGTGTGTAAACGCTATCGCCGAAAGATAATTTTTCTCTTGTTGAAACTTTATAATTAATTCTGGAAACAGGACGAAGACCAAAACTTAAACCCAGGTTACTGCGTAACGGGACACCCACCTGCAAATAGGAGAACAATAAATTTTGTGCTTTGAACTTTGAAGGATTGTTTGGCTCCTGTAAAGTCCGGCTTTCATAATTAATACCCACATCGAAAATGATACGACCTGATTGAATTTTTTTAGACTTTGCTTCTTTCAGCGTTTGAAATGCTGAGTAAGAAGCCGGGTTGCTGAAGTTGATAGAAAGAAAATCAGAATAGGCGACAGCAATTTTTCCCATACCCCGGCTGGCAATATTGGTAGAGGGAACAATATCTCCAATGGCATAACGACTATATGGGGAGTTATCCTGGGCTGTTATAAACTGACTATAAAATATTGATAACAAGCAGACAAGAGCTTTCAGCAGGGTCGATTTTTTCTCAGTTGTTAGTTTCACTAATTGCATATAAACCTTTAAAAATTAATTCAGGGTCTGCAAATATCTGGTTTTTAAGATGGGGAGCCAAATACGATAAATCACCCCCGGTTAATGCCACGTTAAAGTTCCCAAACTTCTGTTGATATGCGTCTATCATTCCATCAATCTCCATTGCCATACCAATGACTACACCACTTAAAATATTTGTATTTGTATCATAGCCAATCAGCGGAACATTGCTGTCTGCTTTTACAATTGGGAGCTTGGCTGTGTAATGATTCAATGATTTAAGTCTTATTTCCATTCCGGGAGAAATGGCGCCGCCAAGAAACTCATGGTTCTTATTTATAAAATTATATGTGATGCAAGAGCCAAGCCCTATGATTAAATTATTTTTATTTGGATAAAAATGTACGGCTGCTGCTGCCAGTGCTAAACGATCGGCACCAATCGTTTCCGGTTTGCCAACGGGTGTTGTGAAAGGAAGTTTTGTAAGATGGCTGAGTTTATGAAATTTAGAATGTGCAGCAAGTATGTTTTCAATTCCAGTGTTATGATTGATTACAGAAGATAGAATTGTTTTTTGCGGATGATATTTTTCGATCAACGAATGGATTGTTTCATTTGCATCATCAGTAAGTATTACCGCTTCTTTTATTTCATTGTTATGAAATACGCCAACTTTTTTTCTGGTGTTTCCGAAATCGAAGGTGAGGGTGGTTTGCATTTTTGTACGAATAGTAATATAGTGTTAAGATTTTTAAGAAGAAACTTCTTTTCCAATATGCCAGAGTGTGTCAGCACTTAAATCAAGTTCATATTGGGGCCACTCTGCATAATAATTACGATTTTCAACTTTAGAAAATGCAGCTAAATTTAATAAAGGCTTAAAAGCTTCTCCCTGTAAGTAAGGAAATATATCTGCAATTTTTACAGCACCATCTGAAAAACTACAAAGCAGTTTGTAATTCTCAATAGCTTTTATAGATAGAATTTTTTTCATTTTATTATTTCAGCCCCTCAATTTTAAAAACAGTATTTCCTTCGACTGCTAATTTCCAATCCGCCATTAATTCGTCTTTATGAATTTCCATCCAGGCAATTACGAGTTTCAGTTTGTCTTTCGGGAAATTACCTGCAATTAAATTTCCATCTGGTATTGAAACTACAGCATTGTTCTCAGCATATTCAATATGTATATGTGGAAGACGATGTTCTTTATTATCGTAAAAAAACATTCTGATAATTATTCCATAAAACATTGAAATCACCGGCATATTAAAACAGTTCGTATAAGGTGGCAAAGTTACTTATTTTAAAAGAGATTCACAGTCAATCAGTATTGTTTGTAAAAAAAGTAAATGAGGTTAAATAAATATCCAACACTAAGATTGTCCTGATAATTTTTTTTGTAAGAATTTCTACTATAGAAGCTAATACGCCAACTTTTTTCTAGTGTTTCCGAAATCGAAGTTGAGGGTGATTTGCATTGGGTAAAATTAAGCCCCAAAATTAAAACCCTTCAAATTTTTAAAATGCCCGTTCTGTTTCACTTTTACTTTTAATGTTTCCATTTCCGCAATCATGGGTATTACTTTGGCAAAATGAAGTCGCAGATATTCCTGTCTTTGTCTTTCTTGTAGTAGTATCAGCATACCATACTCTTCCTGCAGGCTAAGACCGAGATGATGTGCCACATCATAACAATTCAGTTCTTCATCTGCTTTTTTAAAGTCTTTGGTTATTTGTAAAAGGCTGTGCATTTCACGAATGCTTTTAACCAGTTTTTGCATCAATTCACTGTTTCCATTTTCAATATTTTCAGGATAGGAAACAATTGCGCCTCCGTATAATTTATCCGGAACGGATTTGATTACTTCAAGTATGCAGAATACGTTATCCCCAACCGTTTTAATATCCAGCTCACCATTATCATACACTTTTGTTATCTCAGTTATATTTACCAAAGAACCAAAATCCTGTAATTTATTTTCAATTACTGTTGGAATACCAAATGGTTTTTTTTGTTGAAAACATTCAT
>JANOFP010000026.1:0-5012 GCA_031413675.1 Bacteroidota bacterium | reverse complement strand
TACGAAAACCATGAACTGTTTTACGGCGCTTTGTGTGAGGTTGAAATGTACGTTTCATACTATTTTTTATTTTTCCCGATTTTAATACTTCGGGACACTTGTGTTAAATTTGAACTTCTCCAAAATAATCTTTAAAGAAGAATTGCTTAATTCCTAAATCTATCAGAGGTCACCACACCCCCGATTTGTGAAAGGACGGCAAAGGTAAGGGAATGAGGTTTAAAATTTAAGAGACAATTTGAATTTCTTTTTGCCGATTTAGTTATCGCCTTTCCATTGAAAATCAGGAGTTTCGTAAGCAAATCTTTCATATCATCGGGATGGATTCTATTTTTGCCACATGTTTATAAAACATCTTACAAAAGAGCAGGCACTACAAAAATTAAAACATTATTGCGGGTATCAGGAACGATGCCATAGCGAGGTAAAAGAAAAGCTATGGCAATTGAAGGTGAGTAAAAAAGAACATGATGAAATAATTGCCAGCCTGATTGAAGATGATTATTTGAATGAAGAAAGATTTGCTGTTCTATTTGCAGGCGGAAAATTCAGAGTAAAGCAATGGGGCCGTGTAAAAATAAAATATGAATTGAAACAAAAACAGGTGAGTGAATACTGTATAAAAAAAGCGTTGACCCAGATTAATGAAGAAGATTATTTAAAAACACTTGTTTTACAGGCTAAAAAAAAATATGCAACTTTGAAGAACGAACAGTGGATGATTCGGAAAAAGAAAACAATTGATTACTTAGCATATAAAGGCTATGAACATGGGCTTATTGCCAACACTCTTGAAACAATAACCGGAGAAAATAAAAACAAATGAGCCAACAATTAACCATCACACTTATGCAAACCGATTTGCATTGGGAAGATAAAACGGCCAACCTGCAGATGCTGGAATATAAAATCGGAAGCATTAATGAAAGAACAGAAATAGTTGTGCTGCCTGAAATGTTTTCCACCGGATTCAGTATGCAAACTGATTTATTGGCTGAAACAATGGACGGCGAAACAATTGAGTGGATGAGAAGGGTTGCTAAAGAACGGAAAATAATTCTTTGCGGTAGTATAATTATTAAAGAGGATGTAAATTATTTTAACCGTTTAATCTGGATGCTTCCAACTGGCGAATATGGGTTTTATGATAAACGACATTTGTTTGCCTATGCTGGTGAAGACAACTATTTTTCTTCCGGCAATAAACGTTTTCTAGCATCGGCAAAAGGATGGAAAATAAATTTGATGATATGTTATGATTTACGATTCCCTGTCTGGAGCAGGCAATCTCCCCTCACCGAAAGGAGAGGGGCTGGGGGTGAGGTTGAATATGATGTATTAATCTATGTTGCTAACTGGCCAGAACGCCGTAGCCATGCCTGGAAAACATTATTGTGTGCAAGAGCTATCGAAAATCAATGTTATGTAATTGGTGTAAACCGGGTGGGTAATGATGGAAACAATATTTATCATTCCGGGGATAGTATGGTTATAGATCCGTTGGGAGAAGTCTTATACCATGTAAATGACGATGAAGACATCTTTACGATCACATTAGATAAAACACATTTGCAATCTGTAAGAGAAAAACTTCCTTTTCTTCGGGATGGTGATTCATTTACAATTCTAGATGAATAATATTTTGACTGATTGTCGTTGACTGGAATGTTTGAAATTAATTAACTACCACTTACATTTTTTTATCTGCCTTTATTAATTCCATTGCTTTCTCTAATTTAAAATCTATCCCGGCTTTAATTGCTTTTTGTGTGGGCAAAGCATCTACTTCGGGTAGTACACCTCTTCCATCTTTCGGAATATTTTTATCAATAACCAGGCGAAATAAAGGAAGCCTGAATCTTACTCCTGTTGCAGGCAGTGTAACATCCGGAATCAACCAGGCGGTATTACCATAAGCACCGCCACCTGTTTCTTCTCCTACTACAGTTATATTATCCTGCTTTATTAATACATCTGCAAAAAGTGTAGTTGCAGAAAAAGAATTACCACCGGTTAGTATGTAAACCTTACCGTCAAAATGATTTTTCTTTTTTGGTTTAAAAGAATGCCGCTCAAAATATCCAAAATGATATTCTCCCCTTTTATTTTTCCTGGTTAAAAAAGTTAAAAACAGTTTATTTAAAAAATTGTTTTGAATATATTTTCCATAGCTATTTCTTTTCTTTACTGCGTATAATGAATCAGCAACCTTAAATGGTTTTTGAATTAAGTATTTGGAAATGGCAGTCGAGTTGGTAACACTTCCGCCTCCATTACTTCTTACGTCAATTATTAAATGGTCAATTTTGTATTTACGAAGATTTCTGAATGACTGTTTGAAAAATTTACCCAGTTTGTAATCTTTCCCGAAGGAATGTAGTTCCATAAATGCAGTATGGTTTGCACTATCAACTTTTAGAATTCGTGTAGTCTCCAATCTTCTCCTCTTTCTTTCTTCTTTGGATAATGGAGCCAATGCTCTTATAGCTCTGCGCAACAAGCTATCTTTTGCAGGGTCATAAACCGGAAGCACTACCTGTTTTGTAATCCCGGTTGAATCAGCATATTCTATTTTATAGTTTTCTTTCAATCCATATAGCATTGAATAAAGTCTGCCGAAAGTTCCGGTGTTACTGATTGATTGCAGCTTATGAGTCCTATTGTATCCATCCGAAGAAATATACCGGCTCATCGTATCAATCAACTGTTGCATGGGATGATTATCAACCGATTTAATAATAGTTCCTCGTTTCAATACAGAGTCGGTACGGAAAAGATTTGTTGTGATGACTGCAGTATCATCTTCTCCCGCAGTACGGCTTTTCCATAATTTTAAACTTAGCGGAAACACTTTTGATCGTAAGGTATCTGTAAATCGTGAAGAGGCTTTTGAAGACCGCACAGATGTATGCCCGCAATTAATTTGTGCTGCTACAAAAGTTAAAATAGTTCTGAAAGTTGTTTCGGTTGCTGAATCTTTAATTTGATCTCTTCCCCATTTAAAAAAAGCATCCATACTGTCTTTAGATGTGTACCAGTATATACCAGCATGCGATTGCTCTAATGCAGATTGAAAAATATCATAGTCCTGCGTTAATTGCTCTTTTGAATATTTTTTTGTTGGAGCAACTGCTAATTTTGAAATACCACAGCTTTCAAAAAATAATATTGCAAACAATAAATAGTAACCTGTTTTCATTCGGAAAGGATTCTTTTTCAATGTTGACTTAAATGATTCCAACCTTGCGCCGTAATGGGATGTTTGTTACCACCCTTCGTTAAAATATGTGAGCCCGATTCAGGTTCTGTCATGTAGCCAATCACACTTATCTGCTCATTTAAAACTAATTTATCGTATTCGCTTTGTGGAATTGTAAAGAGCAATTCATAATCTTCGCCGCCGCTTAATGCACATGCAGTAGGGTCCAATTCAAATTTAAAAATCGCTTTTTTCATTTCTTCATGCACGGGAATTTTTTCTTCGTACAACACACAACCCAAATTACTTTGTTTGCAGATATGCAATACTTCTGAACTTAAACCATCGCTTACATCTATCATAGCTGTTGGAATAATCTGGTTGGTTTCAAAAAATTCAACAATATCTTTTCTTGCTTCGGGTTTCAGCAACTTTCCTATCACGAATGCTTCGCCTTCCAGATCAGGTTGCACACCGGGGCTTTCAATAAAGATTTTTTTCTCTCTTTCCAGAAACAATAAACCCGCATATGCAGAGCCAAGATAACCGCTTACACAAAGCAGATCCCCTTTTTGAGCAGTACTTCTTTTTACAAATTTATCAGGAGCCACCTCACCAATAGCCGTAACAGAAATAATAAATCCTTTATGAGATGAAGTTGTATCGCCACCTATTAAATCAACATCATACTTAGCACACGCAGCATAGACTCCCTCATAAAATTCATCCAAGGCTTCTACGCTAAAACGATTGCTGATACCAAGACTTAAAGTGATCTGAGTTGGAATGGCATTCATTGCATACACATCACTCAGATTTACTATTACTGATTTGTACCCAAGATGCCGGAGTGGTGTGTAAGTCAAATCGAAATGAACTCCTTCAATCAGCAAATCGGTTGTTACAACAGTTTGTTTTCCGAAATGATCAATAACTGCTGCATCATCGCCAACGCCCAATACGGTTGATGCATTTTGATGTTCGATATTCTTTGTTAAATGCTCAATCAACCCGAATTCTCCGAGAGATGCTATCTCTGTTCTCTGTTCACTCATAATTCTTTTTTATTAGTAATAATGTCAGATAATTCCTGATGAATTATTCTATTTGTTGCAAGTACCCGGTGTTGATAAATAGAAAATTGATTACCCACATGATCCGTAACCTTGCCACCCGCTTCCTCTACGATCAAATATCCGGCAGCACTATCCCATGGTTCTAATTTATGCTCATAAAATCCATCGAAGCGGCCACAAGCTACCCAGCAAAGATCAATTGCTGCTGACCCAATTCTTCTTACCGGAACACCCTTTTTTATCAACTTTTCAAAAACCTCAATTGGACCGTTTGGCAAATTTATATAGGTATATGGAAACCCGGTACATAAACACGATTTAATAACTTCTGTTTCTTTACTTACCGATATGGGTTTATCATTTAAGGTTGCCCCTGACCCTTTTTCTGCAAAAAAGAATTCGTTGATATGCGGATTGTAAACAGCACCCATGATTATCACTCCGTCTTTTTCTATACCAATCGAAACACAATTTAAAGGAATGCCATGTGCAAAATTTATAGTGCCGTCAATCGGATCTATAATCCATTTAAAATTTGAATCCTGAATATGCTTACCACTCTCCTCTCCCAGTAATTGATGAGTAGGGAATTCTTTTTGAATTACATCAATTATTGCTTTTTCCGATGCATGATCAGCTTCGGTTACAAGATTGTTAACGCCTTCTTTGTAGTTCGTTTTAAAATCAGTATTAAAAAACCGGAGTATTTCAGCAGCACCAGCATATGCAGCTTTTAC